>JAFGEX010000044.1 GCA_016931355.1 bacterium | reverse complement strand
GTCAGCATCGAGGCGCGGTACTCCCGCGCAGGCGGAGGACGCATCATCGACATACCCATCGGCGATTTGATGAACCCGGTCTATTTCACGCTGAACCAGCTGATTCAGCAGCCGCTGTTCCCCACGAATCTGGCCAATGAAAGCATCCCCTTTCTCCGCGAGGAGGAGCAGGAAACCAAGCTGAGAATCACGCAGCCGGTTTTCCATCCCGCCATTTTCTTCAATTACAGAATCAAATCGGATCTGAAGGATGTGGAGGACCTGTCCCGGGCCGTTTTCGCCAGGCAGCTGGTGGCGGACATCCGCACTGCGTATTTCAATTTCCTCAAGGCGGACAAGCTTGTGGAACTCCTGTCCGCCACAGAGACGCTGGTGCGGGAACATGTCCGCGTCGTGGAGAAGCTCCATGCGAACGACCAGGCGAACCTGTCCGATCTGTACCGCGCCCAGGCCGAGATCCCTGCAATCGAACAGCAGAAGGCTGAGGCGGAAAAGGGGAGGATGCTGGCAGCCTCTTATCTCAATTTCCTGCTGAACCGCCCCCTGGACAGCTCGATCGAGAAAAGCGCTTACAGGCCGGCCGTTGTATCCGAGCCTGAATTGGATGAGGCGGATTCCTCGGCCCTGGCGAGGCGCGAGGAAATCCGGCAGATGGATCTGGCTGTTTCATTGATGAAGAACAAGATCCGCATTTCCGGCGCTTCGTTCCTGCCGGGCGTCACTGCGGTTGTGGATTGGGGATACTGGGATGAAAAATACCGGATCACGCCGGACAACGATTACTGGATGGCCTCCCTGGTGGCGAGCTGGAACCTGTTCAACGGATTTCAGGATAAATATAAAATAGACCAGGCCAGGCTTGAGAAGAAGGAAAGGGAGGCGGAGCGGCTGATCGTCCGGAACCGGATCCGCCTGCAGATACGCGAAGCACGGGAAAACGTAAAGATCGCGGAGGCTGGAATCGAAACAGCGGAAAGAAGGCAGGCGGCTGCCCGGAAATCCTTCGAGGCCGTGGACAGCCGCTTCAGGCAGGGCATGGCCCCGCAGATCGAGCTTATCGAGGGCAGGAACAACCTGACCCAGGCGGAGGTCGGTGCCATCGCAGCTCTGTACGATTATCAGATACGGCTGGCTGAATGGGAGAAGGCGACAGCCTCTTTTCCCCTTTCGCTTCCGGAATAGCGGAGGATGGATGATGATACTGTCAAGCGTCAAGCCGTTTGGAACACCTGTCATGAATCTGATCAGGAAAAGAAAATCGGTGCGGACCTATAAGAAGGTCGCCATCTCTCCGGAGGATCAGGATGGTATACGGAAATTTCTTGCCGGTTTGCCGAAGCCGCCTTTCGGAACCCAAGTGCGGTTTCAATGGATGGCGCCCGGTCAGGACGATGCGCAAATGCTGAAGGGGTTGGGCACATACGGATTCATCAAGAATCCGGCCGGTTACATGGCCGGTGCATGCGAGCGTTCTGAAAAGGGTCTTCAGGATTTCGGTTATCTCATGGAAACAGTCGTTCTTCATCTCACCGGTTTGGGAATCGGCACCTGCTGGCTCGGAGGCACTTTCACGAAATCGCGTTTTTCAGAGCGCATGAAGGCAACGGAGCAGGAATGGATTCCTGCAGTCGTTTCCGCCGGCTATCCGGCGGAAAAGGCCCGCATTTTCGATTCCTGGGTGCGCAAAGGAGCGGGCTCTGATAAAAGAAAACCCTGGAGCGAGTTGTTCTTCCGGATCGATTTCACCCGCAGCCTCGATCCGGGCGGAGCCGGTCCATTTTCGGATGCGCTGGAGGCTGTCCGGCTCGCGCCTTCCGCATCGAACCGTCAGCCCTGGAGAATACTTTTGTCAGACGGCGGGGATCTGCATTTTTTTCTGCAGAGATCGAGCGGATATGAAAAGAAAACCAAATGGGCGGGCATGCTGGACCTGCAGCAGGCGGACATGGGTATTGCCATGAGCCATTTCGAGCTGCAGGCCCGGGAGGCGGGGCTGTCCGGCTCCTGGGTTGCCCAGGCCCCCGGAATCGCCCCCGTCCCGGAACAGAAACAATATGTCATCACCTGGAAACCCAGATAAGGAGCAGCCATACATGTGGAAGAAAATCGTGATCGGAATGTGCATCATCCTGGCTGCGGCCGGATGCGGCAAAAAAGAGGAGAGAGGAAAAATCCGCCGGGCCGTACCGGTGACCGTTGTGCCGGTTGTCCGTAAAAGTCTCAGCGAACCTGTTCTCACGAGCGGCTATCTGACCTCGGAAACGGAAGCGAAGTTGGCCTTCAAGACCGGAGGCATCATTGATCGGCTATACGTGGAAGAAGGGGAAAGGGTGCGGAAGGGAGCCCTATTGGCCGGCCTGAAACTCGACGAGATACAGGCCATGGTCACACAGGCCAGGAACGGATATGAGAAGGCCAGGCGGGATTATGAACGCGCGATGAATCTCTTCCGCGACAGCGTGGCGACCCTGTCGCAGATACAGGATGCGGAGACAGGCCTTGCAGTCGCCAGGGCGAATCAGGACATCGCGGAATTCAACCTCGCCCATTCGAAAATCACGGCGCCTTCGGATGGAAGAATCCTGAAAAAGTTTGCGGAGGAGAACGAGCTCATCGGGCCGGGCTTTCCTGCCTTTCTGTTCGGAACCGAGGGGTCCGAGTGGGCCGTCAAGGTCGGCGTCGCGGATCGCGATGCGGTCCGGCTTGCAGCCGGCGATTCCGCATCCGTTTCTTTCGACGCATTTTCCGGACTCCGTTTCCCGGCATCCGTGCGCACCCTTGCCGGTGCGACGGATCCCATGAGCGGCACATTTGAGATTGAACTGGCGGTGAAAAGGGACGGCCAGGCATTTGTCAACGGACTCATGGCGGATGCCGAACTTTTTCCGTCTGCCCGGCGCGATTTTTATGTCATCCCGGCTGAGGCGCTTGCAGAAGTGGACGGCGGAACAGGATGGGTTTATGCCGTCGCTCCGGATTCGACGGCGAAAAAGATCCCGGTCGCCATCGGTTTTCTGACGGACTCGCGGGTCATGGTCGAAAGCGGGCTCGAGTCCTGCGGCAGCATCATCACAGAAGGCGCGGCTTACTGTTCGGACGGCGTGCCCGTGCGGGTCCGTCCATAGGTTTCGGGCATCCGGCGGGCACTGACAGACGAAGGGAAAACACTGATGAATTTCGCCAAGTTTTCAATCGATAACCATTATTTCATGTGGATACTGGTCGCCCTTTTCACGGCGCTCGGCGTTCTGTCCTTTTTTACCATGCCGAAATCCGAAGATCCGGCTGTTCAGCCTGCGGGCGCCAGCGTGGTCGCGATTTACCCGGGCGGGACTCCCGCGGACATGGAGGAGCTCGTCGTGGAGCCTGTGGAACAGGCGCTGAACGGGCTCGAGGACATCCAGGAACTGGCGGGTGAGGCATCGGACGGCCTCGGCATCGTGGACATCGAATTCGAAACAGGCAGCGATCCGGACGAAAAGTATTCGGACGTGGTGCAGAAGGTGAACAGCATCCGTTCCTCCCTTCCGGCGAACCTCCTCAACCTGGAGATCATCAAATGGTCCATCTCGGATGTGTATGTGCTGCAGCTTGCGCTGATTTCGGATTCTGCATCCTATCGCGAGCTCGATAGAGAGGCGGAATCCATTCAGAAGCGCATGGAGCGCATTCCCGGCATACGCAGCGTCAAGGTCTGGGCGCTTCCTGAGCAGGAGGTGCGCGTATCCATCGACCTGGGAAGGCTGGCGAGGTTGCGCATCCCGCTGACCCGGGTGCTCGGCGCCATACAGGACGCGAACACGAACATACCGGGCGGGAATGTGGATATCGGGAACAAGCGGCTCTCCGTGAAAACCAGCGGCACCTTCGAGTCCCTGGATGACATCCGGGGGACGGTCGTACACGCGGGCGCGGGCAAGACGGTGAGGCT
The DNA here is from genome assembly GCA_016931355.1 of bacterium. Taxonomy (GTDB): domain Bacteria; phylum Zhuqueibacterota; class QNDG01; order QNDG01; family JABMRT01; genus JAFGEX01. Next base: position 1,177 of record JAFGEX010000044.1, on the reverse strand, counting down.
CCGGGATGTGGCGGATGTGTCCTGGGGCCATGCGGATCCGGATCATCTCGGCAGGTACAACGGAAAGCGGGCCGTTTTCATCACGGCCAATCAGAAAGTCAATACGAACATTTACCGGATTTTCGACAAGCTGCGGAGTGAGATCCGGGAATCCCGCGGGCGCCTGCCGCGGGGGATGAGCCTCGAAGTCGTTTTCGACCAGTCGAAAAGCGTGTCGAGCCGCGTCAACGGATTCCTGAGGAACCTGATCGAGGGCATTCTGCTCGTGGGGCTCGTACTGCTATTCGCGGACAGCTCGCGGTCCTCGGTCATCGTCATGACGGCAATCCCGCTTTCGTGCATCATCGGCATCGCCATCCTGGACTGGAGCGGATACGGGCTCCAGCAGATTTCCATCGCCGGGCTGGTCATTGCGCTCGGCATGCTCGTGGACGACGCCATTGTGGTGACGGACAACATCTCGCGATTTCACCGGGCCGGACATGCGGCCGCAGAAGCCGCTGTGCTGGGCACTGCTCAGGTCGGCTGGGCGGTGACCAGTTCCACGCTGACCACGGTTCTGGCCTTCATGCCCATCGTACTGATGCGGAACATCACCGGCGATTTTATACGCTCCCTGCCTCTGACCGTGGTGTACACCCTGCTTGTCTCCCTCGTGGTTTCGCTTTCCGTGACGCCGAATCTGGCATCCCGGTTTCTCAAAGGCCGCCAGAACCGTTACACCAGGCCCAGGCAATGGCTGAACCGGTTCATCGAAACCCGGTACAGGCGCATCCTGGCCGCAGCCCTTGCGCAGCCGCGCCGCGTCCTCGGGATAACGGGGGGAGCCGTGGCTGCAGCCGTCATCCTGTTCATGCTCCTCGGAGTCAGCCTGTTTCCAAAGGCAGAAAAACCGCAGCTGTTCGTGAACATCGACCTGCCTGCAGGCACGGCCCTGGAAAGGACCGCGGAGGCGGCCCGGGAGTTCGAATCCATGCTTCTGGCCATGCCCGAGGTCAAGGCCGTATGCAGCAATGTCGGACATGGAAATCCCAGGCTGTATTACAATATTTTTCCGGAAAGGCAGAAATCCTCGCACGCCCAGCTTTTCGTCGAGCTTGTGCGGTACAGGCCGGACGAGATGGAGCGTTTTGTCCGGGTCCTGCGGAACCGGTTCTCGGGATATCCCGGCGGCCGC
>JAFGEX010000043.1 GCA_016931355.1 bacterium | reverse complement strand
AGAAAGTTCCTCCTGCACCCGCCGAACGGCGAACGCGCAGAACCCAGTATCCACCTGGCGCCGGAAAGCAGGGCCAGGATATCACTGGTCAGCGAATGGCTTTCGGAGCTCAGGACAACGGCAAAGTCCCATTTCCCGTAAAGCCTGTTCCAGAGCCAGAGAAATTTTCCGGCCGTCCAGTCCCTGCCCCTCCTGCAGAACACCAGCCTTTCATCGACGAACGGGCTGTTCAGCATGGTGCCTGCAAAATAATCCTTGACCACGATGCCGATATGCGCGGCCGGGAACCGGCGCCGGACGGCCCGGATCGCGGGCGTCGAAAGAAGGAAATCTCCGAGCTGGTCCTGCTGGCGGATGATCAACACGCGACGCACCCGGCTCCAGTCCACATCCCGGGGATTCAGGACCCGCCTGCCAAAATGGTCTTCTGCGAGCCGCATGCACCGGTGCTTGAAGAATTGTTCGATCCGGTTCCAGAGCGTCAAAACTTCCCCTTGTGCTTTATTTATGGATTTGTTAATTTATAAATTGATTGTGAAAAATGCAAATATCAAAAGGAGACGATGATGAAAATCGCGTGCCTCGTTCCGGTTCTCGTCCTTCTGCTGGCACCCTTCGGTTTCTCTGCGGAACCACCGCTATACAGGAATCCGGCTGCGTCTGTGGAAGAACGGGTGGAGGACCTGCTCTCCCGCATGACTCTGGAGGAGAAGCTGCACATGCTCAGCGGAGACTCGACCGGCTTCAACTCAAAGCCCGTCAAACGACTCGGCATCCCTGTTTTCAGGATGACGGACGGTCCGGTCGGTGTGCGCTGGGGCAAGTCCGCCGCATTCCCGGTCAGCGTGTGCATGGCCGCCACCTGGGATCCGGCGCTGGTTTACAGGCTGGGGCAGGCGCTGGGCCGCGAAACCAAGGGCAAGGGCCGCAATGTACTGCTTGGGCCCTGCGTGAACATACACCGGGTGCCGCATGGCGGCCGCAACTTCGAAAGTTTCGGGGAGGATCCCCATCTGGCTGCGCGCACGGCCGTGGCCTATATCAAGGGACTGCAAAGCGAAAAGGTTGTGGCCACCACCAAGCATTTCGCGCTGAACAACCAGGAGATCGAGCGCAACAGCATCGATGTGAAGATCGACGAGCGGGCGATGCGCGAAATATATCTGCCGGCCTTCGAGGCTGCCGTGAAGGAGGGAGGCACCTGGTCCGTCATGTGCGCGTACAACCGGCTTGCCGGGCATTACTGCAGCGCGCATATGGAGCTGCTCACGGACATTTTGAAGGACGAATGGGGATTCAAAGGATTCGTCATGTCGGACTGGGGAGCCGTGCACAGCGTGGAACCGACCCTGTTCTGCGGCCTGGACCTCGAAATGCCCAACGGGGAATATCTCAATCCGGAAAACGTCTCCAGGGTACTGCGCGAGGGTCTGATGAAGGAGGAGCGGATCAACGACAAGATCCGGCGCATGCTGCGCGCAATGTTCGCCATGGGATATTTCGAGCAGGAGATTCCGGACGGGGGCAGCGTCAACGCACCGGAACAACAGCAGGTGGCCCTGGATGCAGCCAGGGCCGGCATTGTGCTGCTCAAGAACGAGGGCCTGCTCCCATTCGAGGAGGGGAAAATCAAATCCCTTGCCGTAATCGGACCGAATGCTGCGACTGCGCGGACAGGAGGCGGAGGGAGCTCCAGGGTGGACCCCGTTTACGCGGTCAGCACGCTGGAAGGCTTGAAGAAGCAGGCTGAGGGACGGATGGATATCCGATATGCGATCGGCGTGGTGATGGAGGACGATGTGGCGCCGGTGGAGGCTGAATGCCTGATGCCGCCGGACGGCGTACCCGGCGGACCCGGGCTGCTGGGGACGTATTACAACAACATGGAGTTCCAGGGCGAGCCGTTCATGAGACGTGTGGACAGGCAGGTCAATTTCCGGTGGTCGAACGGCGGGCCCGAGGGGATGAATGTGGATTATTTCTCTGTCGTCTGGACCGGGAAGCTGGTTCCGAAGGAGTCTGGGCACTACGCCCTGGCCATCGGCAGCGATGACGGAACCCGGCTGTATGTCAACGGAGAGAGGATCATCGACAACTGGGGCCAGCACGGCATGCTGGTCAAGTCCAAGGTGATGGCTCTGGAGGCGGGTAAACCGGTGGACATCCGATTGGAATTCTACGAAAGGGCCGGAGGTGCGGATGCGGTTCTCGGATGGAGGAAAGTGGGGAAGGATCCTCTCGAGGTGGCGACAGATCTCGCCCGGTCATGCGACGCTGCGGTGGTGTGCGTCGGTTACTCGGAGCAGTTCGAGACCGAGGGCACGGACCGCAGGACGCTTGACCTGCCGGCGGAGCAGGCAAAACTGATTCGGGCGGTGGCAGAGGCCAATCCCAGGACCGTGGTCGTGTTGAATTCCGGAGCGCCTGTTCTTCTGGACGAATGGCTGGACCGGGTCCCCGCCCTGGTCGAGGCCTGGTATCCGGGGCAGGAGGGCGGCACTGCAGTGGCGGACATCCTGCTGGGGGACGTGAATCCCTCGGGAAAGCTCGTCACCACGTTCATGAAGAAATGGGAGGATTGCCCGGCTTACGGAAATTATCCGGGAGCAAACGACGATGTTTATTATTCTGAGGGAATATTCGTCGGATACCGGCATTTCGATGTGAAGAACCTGGATGTGCATTTCCCGTTCGGACACGGGTTGAGCTATACATCCTTTTCATACGGGGACCTGTCCGTCTCGCCCGGGAAGGTCAGGGCGGATCAGCCTGTCAAGGTCACGTTCACACTGAAGAATACGGGAAACCGGGACGGGGCCGAAGTCGTGCAGCTTTACCTGGGGGACGAGAAGTGCAGCGTGCCGCGGCCTGTGAAGGAATTGAAGGGTTTCGAGAAGGTTTTTCTCAAGGCGGGCGAGTCGAAAACCGTGATCCTGACGGTCAAATCCGGGGACATGAAATTCTGGGATGCAGGCACCCACGGATGGAAGGCGGAGCCGGGAAAATTCCTGGTTTCAGTGGGATCCTCCTCCAGGGATATACGCCTCAGGGGAGCGTTTGAATTGAAAGAGTGATTGTTCAAGTCATCGGGCATCTCAAACGGCGCCGGGAGAAATCCCGGCGTTTTTTATTGGAGGGGCATGGTTTAGACAGTTCTATTCGCCGGATCCGGATGCCTCCCCCCATCCTTCCCCCTGAATCTGATAGCGAGCGCATTCCCCGCAGCTTGCTGCGGGTTAAGCGAGCGAATCCAAAAAGTTTTCTTCCTTACAGATCGAAGATTCCCCGCCGCGAGCTGCCGGGGAGCTTCAATTCCCGCCAAACGATTGCGGGAATGACGCGTCCGGGGATTTGATTTCTGCCGGTCAGACTGGCGGGCAGGCATGCCGAAGGACACGGGAATGATGAAGGTTGGATTTAGGATCACCCGAAAAGGGCATAGGAATGAAATAAAAAAAGCCTTGCGGCTTTGAACCGCAAGGCTTCGTGTTGGCGAAGGTATGGTAAAGGACTACCAGGACCTGGGCCGGCCACCGCCGAAACCGCCGCCACCGCCGCCTCTGCGGTCCGGCTTCGGACGCGCTTCGTTGACAACGAGCTTGCGGCCTTCAAAATCGGCGCCGTTAAGAGCCTGCATGGCTGCAATGGCTTCCGCTTTGTTCGGCATCTCGACAAAGCCGAATCCCCGGAGTTCCCCGGTGAAATTGTCCTTGATCAGCTTCACGTCTGCCACCTGGCCGTGGGCTTCAAAAGCCTTGCGCACGGCGTCTTCGGATGATGCTCTGGGAAGATTCCCAACGTAGATGTTCAATTTGAACTCCTCTAGTACGATTTGCCCGTCATTCGTCTCGTTTTACTACACCAGTCCTCAAGGGTTATGACGGGCAGCAATCCCTCGAAGGCATGGTAAAAATTGCATGGTAAATTAAATAAATAATTATTCTAATACAAGTGAAAATTTCATTTTTTAAAAATATTTGATTTGCGCCGGACAGCCGGATGACCGGACACGGCCGTGTCTCACAAATCATACGGCCGGCGCATCCTTATCCGGCAAGGCCAGCGGAAAGACCCGGCAGTCTGCGGCTGCTGGGCCTCAATCCGCCCTGCGCAGCACCCGGTCGAGCACCCGCGACGAAAGATCCGTGAATTCTTTATAGGATTCCGGCCTGCTGCGGTGCAGGTAGAAGAGGAGCAGACCTGCCACGGCCGCCCGCAGCTCCTCCCGCGCCTCCTCCGCCTGCTTTCCGGAAAGGATTCCCTCCGACACGCAATGATCCCACTCCTTTTCGGTGATCCTGTCGAGGAAGGAGCAGATGAGTT
>JAFGEX010000042.1 GCA_016931355.1 bacterium | reverse complement strand
GGCGTGCATCATCTTCTGGCAACCTGGAACCGCGGCGTATCCCTGATCTGGATCGACGGCTGGCTGCAGAAAGGGCATGTCGGGATTACGGACACACAGGCCCCTGTGCTGGCAGGACTCGGGAAGAGCCGCGTTTCGAGACTCGCATTCGGATTTTTCATCCTCTTTCCTTTTTCCGTCTCAATTTTTCCGGTTTTCAGAAGAAAAGCATTCGGATATACTATACTGGTCACCCTTCTGTTTCTGGTATCCGCACAATGGATACTGTACCAGACCATCGGCCAGCCCGGCGATTTCGTTTTCCTCTTGGCCGGCAGTCTCGCGGCCGTCACCGGAGCCATTACCGGCTGGAGCATCTGCGGGGAACACGCGCGGTACGGAAAGCGGCCGGCATCAACACGCATCAATCGGGATGAACAAGCAGGAGAAAACCATTGAATGCCATCCCTCAAAAACGAAGGCTCGTTGTTCTGGGCGCGGGGCCGGGCGGTTATACGTCCGCCTTTCTGGCTGCGGACCTGGGTTTGGCCGTGACGCTCATAGACCGCGAGCCTGCGCCGGGAGGTGTCTGCCTGCACCGCGGATGCATCCCTTCAAAAGCCCTTCTTCATGCCTCGCAGATTCTGCACGATGCGGAACAGGCGAATGCGATCGGCCTTGAATTCGCGAAGGCCTCGATAGACCTGAACCGCCTGCGGTCCTGGAAGGAAGGGGTTGTTTCCAAAATGACCGGCGGGCTGGGCAATCTCGCACGCCAGCGTGGAATTGCGTACGTGGAGGGGCATGCACGATTCTTGGATTCAGGACGGATCGAAGTCGAAAAAAAGGGAGGGGAGAGGGAAATCATCGCTTTCGAGCAATGCATCCTCGCAACCGGATCCATGCCCGCCGTGCTTCCCGGGAGCCCGTCCGGAGGGCCCTGCGTCTGGGATTCCTCGGACGGGCTGAACCTGCCCTGTATCCCCGGAACCCTGCTGGTGGTCGGAGGCGGCTACATCGGCCTCGAACTGGGCACCGTGTACGCTGCACTCGGAACGCGCGTCACCGTCGTGGAGATGATGCCCGCTCTGCTCTCCGGCACGGATGCGGACCTGGTCCAGTTCTTTTCCAGACAGTCGCAATCGCTGTTCGCAGAGATCATCCTGAAGGCCCGGATTTCTTCAGTCGAGAAAAACGGCGAGGAGCTGAGGGTCCGCATTGACCGGCAGAACGGCATCTCCGAGGACCGTGTTTTCGAAAAGATGCTGGTTGCGATCGGCAGAATCCCCGCGACCCGGAATATCGGTCTGGAAAAAACAAAGGTCGTTGTGGATGAGAATGGATTCATCCGGGTCAATGAACAGCGGCTGACAGACGACCCCTCCATTTTTGCCGTCGGGGACATCACGGGGGGACCCCTTCTCGCACACAAGGCGTCGCATGAAGGACGGGTGGCGGCCCTGGCCGCTGCGGGCCGGAAGGCCGCCTTTCGTCCGGCGTGCATACCCGGCGTCGCCTACACAATCCCCCAGATCGCATTCTGCGGATTGACGGAGTCCGAGGCGAAACGCTCGGGCAGGCCGGTGGCCGTGGTCCGATTCCCCTGGCAGGCATCCGGCCGTTCGGCTGCCATGGCCCTTCCGGGCGGAGTCACCAAGCTGGTCATCGATCCGGAAACGGAACGGATCCTGGGTGCAGGCATCGCCGGTGCTTCTGCGGGGGATATGATATCCGAGGCGTGTCTGGCCGTCGAACTGGGGGTAAAAGCGTCCGACCTTGCGGAGACCATTCATCCCCATCCGACACTCTCCGAGACCCTGATGGAGGCTGCCGAATTATTCTATGGAACCTGTACGCATGTCTTCAGACCGGCCAGAATAAAAGCGGAATAGGAACGGATTGTCATTGAAGCTCCCCGGCAGCCCGCTGCGGGGAATCTTCGATCTGCCGGGAGAAGGACATTTATATTCGCGCGCTTATCCCGGGTTAAAGCCCGGGGCATTCCCCGGGGCAAGCCCCGGGGAATGCGCTCGCTGACAAATTCAGGGAAGGAGCGATGCTGCCATGAAAATCGCCATGGGATCCGATCATGCGGGCTTCCGTTATAAGGAAAGGATCAAGACGCATCTTCAGGAACACGGCCATCAGATCCTGGATTTCGGCGCGTTTTCCGATGAATCCAGCGACTATCCGGATTTCGTGAGGCCTGCCGCGGAATGCGTGGCCCGGAGTGAAGCGGATGCAGGGATCGTACTGGGCGGGTCCGGGAACGGAGAGGCCATGGTCGCCAACAAGGTGCGCGGGGTTCGCTGCGCGGTGTGCTGGAGCCGCCAGACCGCGGAATGGGCCAAAACGCACAACAACGCCAATGTGATTTCGATCGGCGAGCGGACCGTGACACCGGAAATGGCCCTGCAGATCGTGGACACCTGGCTGTCCTCCGTTTTTCAGGGCGGGCGGCACGAGAGGCGCGTCGGGAAAATTGAAAACGGATAAGCGCTTCATTCAGGAGGGCTGCTTCCATTTCACCGGGATGAGCTGCCCGAGAACGGGGAACAGGACGACATAGAAAAGGTGGGGGATGACGATCAAGGGGTAATATTTGAGCAGGTCTCTGTCCTCCAGGAGTCTCCCGGCGGGCCGGAGCAGAAAAAAGAGTTCGGCCAAGGCCTTGATCCCGATGGACAGGGCGAACAGAAACAGGCATCCGGCTGAAAAAAACGAGCCGACCAGAAGCGCCAACAGCCAACAGTAGAAAAAATAAACGCCCGAGAGAGCAGCGACCACGGCCGGGGGATAATCCAGGTGTTTCGAGGAGAAACGGATTCTCTGGCGGACGAATTCCGCAAGGCCGGCCGGCGGATTGTTGAAGACTGCAGCCGCTTTGGATGTGCAAAAAACAACGCGGGATTTGGAAAGGCGGTGGATGCGGTGCATCAGGAGATCGTCGTCGCCAGACAGGCGCGCCGCCGATTCCCCGTATCCTCCGGCATTGAAAAAACTCTGTTTCCTGAACGCAAGATTCGCCCCGTTACAGGTGGAGGGGTGTCCGCTGTTGGCGCTCGCTGCTGCCACGGCGCCCATGCTGAAATATTCCAAAGCCAGCAGCCTGTGAAAAAGGGATGTGTAAGGCCCGTCGGAACGGTAAGGAGCGTATCCCAGCACCATTCCCGTATCCGGTAGAAAAGCGGATACGAGGCTGGAGATCCAATCGGGTCCCGGCCTCGCGTCTGCGTCCGTGGTAACGATGATTTCCCCTTTTGCCGCCTCTATCCCGCGGGAAAGGGCGTTTTTTTTAGGTGAGATGCCTTGCGGAACATCCCGGATGGACAGTACCCGGACACCGGATTTTTTGCCCGCAAAGGCATGCATGGCGTCCAGGGTTCCGTCCGTCGAGCGGTCGTTGATCAGAATGATTTCCATGACCCCGGCGGTGTATTTCTGAACGGCCAATGCATTGAACAAGTGAGGCAGGTTTTGTTCCTCATTGCGCGCGGGGACAAGGATGCTGACGGACGCCCCTTTACCGGATCCGGGTGAAAAGGGGAGCAGCCCTTTTCTGAAAATCAGAATGAGCCCCGTATAATAAGCGAGAAGCAGAACGGAAAGGGATATTACGATAAGATGCATCAAACCGCCTCGATCTTCGGATGGGTGCAATTTATCACGAATTGACGCTGAAATCAAGGGTTATTGCAGCCCGCTTCTGAAAACGGCTTGTGCTTTCAGGACGGTTGGGACAAAGAAACGGATGTTCACCCGCTGATGCAGCAGAACGCTTCGGGGAATGCCGGCGCTGACCGGTTCGGATGCGGACCTGCGGCCGGAAGACATTTGATTTTATTTCCTGAAATCCATATATTATCCGCGTCCACCGTTTGCGGCTCTGCCCGGGGATGTCGGGATCGAAACGTCCCCGCGGCAGGCGTGGGGGAATTTTCGATCTGCTAAGGAGAAGATATTGATATGCGTTCACTCCTCTTGCGGCAAGACGCCGGGAATGCGCTTACGGGCGGAAACCTGAAAATCAACCGGATCATCCTGATTTTGCTTCTTTTGTTTCAGTCCGGCGATTTTCTGCTTGCACGCCGTTCAACGGATCAAAAAGTTTGGCTGCTTTTTACCGGCAAGGAGATGACTCCTCCTTCGCCTTTTGTTCATGGGAATGCCCCCCGGACCCGGCGGATCACGGAAAGGGCCCTGAAGCGCAGATTAAAGGTCTGCGGGGCTGAGGCGGTCCTGGACGAATACGATTTGCCTGTATCCGGGCGCTATATTCATGCCCTGGAGGAGATGGGCATACGGATTTGCGCCGAATCCAGATGGCTGAACGCAGCCAGCTGCATCTTGTCCGGTGAACAGACGGATGCCGTCAAAAGGCTCCCCTTCGTGAGCGGGATACGACGCGTCCGCCGGTTCCGGCGCATCGATCCGCAGCCGGCACCCCTCCGGAAACAGGATCGATCGGATGGCGCGTTATCCCATGAATTGAATTATGGAATCAGTTTCGAACAGAACGACATGCTGAACATCCCGCTTTGTCACGACCTGGGTCTGGATGGAAGCGGCGTGCTGATCGGCATGATTGATACGGGCTTCAAATACCGGGATGAGGCGGTTTTTCGAAAGCTGAAAGTGACGGATGAGTATGATTTTCATTTCAAGGACCCCGTTACGGAAAACCAGGAGGGCGACGGAGCGGATCAGCATGAACACGGAACGCTGACGTTGTCCGTGCTTGCCGGTTTTCAGGAAGGACGCCTCATCGGACCGGCGTACGGCGCATCCCTTCTGCTGGCGAAATCGGAGTGGCTGCCGACTGAAACGCATCTTGAGGAGGATCATTTCGTCGAGGCCGTGGAGTGGCTGGAGGCGAACGGAGCCGATGTGATATCCGTCTCCCTCGGTTACAGCACGTTTGACGACGGGGACGACTACTCCTATGAAGACATGGACGGAAAAACAGCCTTGTCCACCATCGCCTGCAGCGTGGCGGTCGGCAAGGGCGTCGTGATCGTCACATCTGCTGGGAATGAAGGAGCCAATGCCTGGCGCCATATCAGTGCGCCTGCGGACGGCGAGGGCGTGATCGCGGTAGGGGCTGTGGACATGGAGAGAATAAGGGCCAATTTCAGCTCCATGGGGCCGACTTATGACGGCCGCATCAAGCCAGATGTTGCTGCCATGGGGGTAGGGACGTACGGATACATACCTGACGGTAAAGACGGCGGCGCTTTCGTTTTTGCCAACGGCACCTCGCTGGCTTGCCCGCTGGTTGCAGGGATCTGCGCCCTGATTCTGCAGGCGCATCCAGAGCTCTCTCCGGCCCAGGTGCGGGAGGCCCTGACCCAAACAGCCGATCGCTCCGAATTCCCGGATAATTTGACGGGTTGGGGCATCCCCGACGCCCACAGGGCCGTTTTTCACCATGGAATGGCCTTTACACACATCGAGGAATCTTATCTCCCGGATGAAAAAGTCCTCGAAGTCTCCCTCCGCATCCTCTCTCCGAACGGTCTTGAACCGGATTCTTTGTGGCTGTACTACAAGGAATCCGCCATGAGCGGTTTTCAGAAGGTTCCGTTGAGCCCCCGGCGGCTGAATCCGCATTTGTTTTTCAGCCGGATTCCAGTCAACCTTCCGTCCGATTCACTTCGGTTTTATGTGACAGCAGCGGATTCGACCGGGAAGCTTTCCAGAGGGCCGGTCAATGCCCCGGAAGTCTGCTATTGGCTCTATCCCCCGGATTCTGCGCAAATCGGCGTTCACAGCCGAAAACCGGAGGAGGTGGCGCTGCTCCAAAGCCATCCCAATCCATTCAACGACAGGACCATCATCACCCTGGATGTTGCGGAGCAGGTGCGTGTGCGGCTCCTCATCTACAATTCTTTCGGACAGAAAGTCTGCACACTCCTTGATGCCGTCCTGGACCCTGGGCGATACCCCATTCAATGGCGGGGGATGGACTCTGAAAAACGGAAACTTCCTTCAGGCATTTATCTGTGCGCCCTTCAGGCCGGTTCTGTTCATCGGGTCTGCAAATTGACAATGATCCGGTGAGGATCGCCGGTCCCTCTGAGCCCCGTTTTTCTATTGCATTTCTTTTGAATAACCATTAAATTATTTGACTTAAGATATCGCATGCCTTCCGGCATGTGAGAAGTCGCCGTCAAACGCGGGGGGTGAAAAAGTGAAATTAACGCCTCTTGACATCAAAAAGCAGAAATTCAGGCCCAGGGTCAGGGGTCTGGATACGGCCGAGGTGGAATCCTTTCTCGAGATGGTGGCGGACGAGTACGAAGCTGTTCTGAATGACAGAAACCGTCTGGCCGATGAGGTCACGAAACTGAAAACCCAGCTCCGGGATTATCAGCAGGTTGAAAAAACCCTACAGGAAACGCTGATGAACGCCCAGGAAACGGTCAATCAGTCGCGTGAAAATTCCCGGCGCGAGGCACAGATCATACTCAGGGAAGCGGAATTGAAATCGGAACGGATTGTAGAGGAAGCACGCGAGAAACTGGACAAGATGCGCAATGAACTCGCTATTTTAAAGGCGCAGAAGGAATCTTTCGCCAAGCGGTTGAAGCATCTGCTCGATTCGCAGATCGAACTCATCCGCGTGCTTGAAATGGACGATGTCGGTTACGGCCGGCAGCAGGAAGATGCGGCAAAGACCAAAACGCCCGAAACCGTCGAACGGCCCGGTCACAGACCGGGAAGCGGCCAGCGTGTCAAAACCGGAGAAAACGTCTCTTCATGAAGCCGCATCATCCGAGACAGACACAGCGGGATTTCCGTATCCGGTTTCCCTGGATGGCGGCAGGAAAGGGAGGCTTTATGACTGCCTCAACACGAGGACTGATGGCTTTATGCGTTTTATTTGCAACCGGCTGCGCCCGTTTCAGCACGGTTCCCTATATGGAGGTGGAAAAAACAAACCGCGTGCGTATCGTCCAGGTCTCTGGAGGAACAGTGGAAGGAACCGTGGTCAGGGCGGAACCCCACCAGATCACCCTGTCCGACCGGGGCCGGAATCTGGCTCCGATTCCCCGGAAAAACATCCAATCTATCACACGGAAACCCCCGGTTTATGATGATTTCAGAAAGGGCATTTCCGAAGAAGAGATTGCATCCGCACAGTCGAAACGCAATGCCCTCATCTACGGTTTCGGCGGAGGCGCCATGAGTCTCGGTGCGGGATTCTTTGCAGGTTCCATGCTGTCCCAGTCCCTGACGGAGAACGGCGGAACCGTGCTGGCGGGAACCACGCTTGGCAGCGGCATTGTCGGAACGATTCTGTTCGTCAGGGCCGGGAAAGCCAAGGATCGTCGCGAGGCCGTTGAAATCATACGGGAAGCCAGGAGCATTCGCCGCTCCGGCGAGGATTCCGAGCCCGGCATCCGGCAGGACGGTGGGGAATCCCTGGATGCTGAAAAGCGGCGTTCTGAAGAACTCCGGAAGCAGCGGGAGGAATTGCTCCGGCAACTGGAAGAAACCCGGAAAAATCCATGATCACGGACAGGGAACAACCGCGGATCGGAATCATCGGCGGCAGCGGATTCGATCACTTCGAGGGCATCCGGGAACTGGAGCGTGTCGAATTGACCACGCCCTTCGGATCCCCTTCGGACGCGTTTGATATCGGCGAACTCGAGGACCGCGAGATTGTTTTTCTGCCCAGGCATGCGAGGGGCCACAGGCTCCTGCCGACGGAAATCAATTACAGGGCGAATATTTGGGCGATGAAGAAACTGGGCGTCAAATGGATACTGGCGGTGTCCGCAGTCGGATCCCTGAAGAAGGAGATCCAGCCTTTGGATATCGTGCTGATTGACCAGTACATCGACCGGACGAACAGCAACCGGAAAACCACTTTTTTCGGAGATGGGATCGTCGCCCACATCAATTTTTCCAGGCCGACATGCCCTGAACTGGCACATCTGGTCTATGAGGCGGGGCAGGAGGAAGGCGCAGGCTCCCAGATACATTGGGGGGGGACCTACATCAACATCGAAGGGCCCGCGTTTTCGACCAGGGCTGAGAGCCACCTTCACAAGTCCTGGGGCGTGGATGTTGTGGGCATGACCAATATGGGCGAAGCCAAGCTGGCCCGGGAAGCGGAAATCTGCTATGCGGCCATGGCCATGGTGACCGATTACGACTGCTGGATGGAGGAGGAGATGCATCCGGAAGTCAGCGTCGGCATGGTTTTGGAAAATCTCTCGAAGAATACGGCTCTCGCAAACCGGATCCTGATCGGAGCCGTCCGGCGTATTCCTCTGGATAAGACCTGCGGATGTCATTCCGCTCTCCGCGGCGCCATAGCGACCAAACCCGAATGCATCCGGGACAGCGCCATCCAATCCCTGGAACTTCTGATCGGAAAATACCTGCCTCCGAAGAAACGTCCCGCGGCGTGAAAGGAATCCCCTTGCCCTTCCGAGAAGTCAAAAATCCCATCGATTTTCCGAAACTGGAAAGGGAAATCATCGCCTTCTGGGAGAAAAACAGGATTTTTGAAAAATCCGTGGAATCCCGTCCCAAGGACAGGCCTTTCATATTCTACGAAGGGCCGCCGACCGCCAATGGAAAACCGGGCATTCACCACGTCATTTCGCGCAGCATCAAGGATTTCGTGTGCCGCTACAAAACCATGCAGGGATTCCGGGTGGAACGGAAGGCGGGATGGGATACGCACGGCCTTCCCGTCGAGATCGAAGTGGAGAAGGAACTCGGCTTCCAGAACAAGGCGGAGATCGAGGCGTACGGAATCGACAAGTTCAATAAAAAATGCCGGGAATCCGTGTTCCGGTATGTCAAGGAATGGAATGAATTGACGCGGCGGATGGGGTACTGGGTGGACATCGAAAATCCTTATATCACCTACAACAACGAATACATCGAGTCGGTCTGGTGGCTGCTGGCGGAGATGTGGCACAAGGGTTATCTATACAAGGGATTCAAGATCCTGACCTATTGCCCGCGCTGCGAGACAGCACTGTCCAGCCACGAAACCTCGCTCGGATACAAGGATGTGACCGATGTCTCCCTGACCGTCAAATTCCGCCTGCGGGAAGGGGAAAACAGATTCGTTCTGGCCTGGACAACCACGCCCTGGACCCTGCCGGGTAATGTCGCCCTGGCCGTGGGGGAAGCGCTCGACTACGTGGAGGTCGAGCAGAAGCAGAACGGCGTAAGGGAGACGTATTACCTCGCCGAGAGCCGTCTGGAGATGCTGCAGGGCGAGTACCGCGTCCTGCGGAAGCTCAAGGGAAAGGAACTCGAGAATTGGCGGTATGAGCCGCTTTTCGACTTCGTCAACCTGGCGGATGATCAGCAGAAGGCCTATTATATCGCGACGGCGGATTTCGTCACCACGGAGGAGGGGACCGGGGTTGTGCACACGGCGGTCATGTACGGCGAGGATGATTACCGCCTGGGACTGAAGATCAACCTCCCCGCGCGCCACACGGTTGATGAACAGGGCCTTTTCAATGACCGGGTGCCCCTGTGGAAGGGCCGCTATGTCAAAGATCCGGAAACGGAAAAGGCCATTATCATTTATCTCAAGGGCAAGGGCCTTCTGTACAGAAAGCAGCCTTACACCCATTCCTATCCCCATTGCTGGCGTTGCGATGCGCCTCTGCTTTATTACGCCAAGAAATCCTGGTACATCAAGACGACGGCGGTCGGGGAGCAGCTCCTCAGGAACAATCGATCCATCCAGTGGTACCCCCGCGAAGTGGGCGAGGGCCGTTTCGGCAAGTGGCTGGAGAACAACGTGGATTGGGCCCTGTCGCGTGAACGCTACTGGGGCACACCGCTCAACGTCTGGATCTGCGGATCCTGCGGAAAGCAGGAAGCGGTTGAAAGCATCGAGAAACTGAAGAAACGGTCGGGTGTTTCCGGAATTGAAGACCTGCACAAGCCGTATATCGACGGGATCCTGTTCCCCTGTCCCGACTGCGGATCCGAGATGAAGCGCACACCCGAGGTCCTGGATTGTTGGTTCGATTCAGGGGCCATGCCCTATGCCCAGTACCATCATCCCTTCAGCCGGGACGGCCGCTTTGAAACCCATTTTCCGGCGGATTTCATCGCCGAAGGCGTGGACCAAACCCGCGGCTGGTTCTATTCACTGCTGGCAATATCCACCCTGGTGTCCGGAATCCCCTCATACAAAAGCTGCATTTCCATCGAGATGATCCTGGACAAGGAAGGGCAGAAGATGTCCAAGTCCAAGGGCAACGCGGTGGATCCGTTCAAAATCCTGAACCGTGAAGGCGCCGATGTGCTCAGGTGGTATCTGTACACGGTCAGCCCTCCCTGGATTCCCACCCGCTTCGATGAGGAAGGGGTTCAGGAAGTACTCCGTAAATTTTTTG
Source organism: bacterium (assembly GCA_016931355.1). Taxonomy (GTDB): domain Bacteria; phylum Zhuqueibacterota; class QNDG01; order QNDG01; family JABMRT01; genus JAFGEX01. Next base: position 4,328 of record JAFGEX010000042.1, on the reverse strand, counting down.
GAACACTGACCAATACGTACAGTTTTTTCGTGCTGTACGCGAACGTGGACGGTTTCACGTACAGGGAACCGGTGGTCCCGGTGCAGGAAAGGCCCGAGATCGACCGCTGGCTGATTTCCACACGCAACCGGACGGTACACCGTGTGGATGCCTGTCTTGCGCGTTATGATCTGACCCGGGCGGCCAGGCAGATCCAGGACTTCGTCATCGACGATTTGTCCAACTGGTATGTGCGGCGAAACCGCCGGCGTTTCTGGAAGTCCGAAATGGGCCGGGACAAGCTCAGCGCCTATCAGACGCTGTACGAGACCCTGTACTCCCTGTGCAAGCTGATCGCGCCTTTTGCGCCTTTCATCGCCGAGGAGATGTTCCGGAATTTGAACATCCACGGCGGGGAAGCCTGTGAAAGCGTGCACCTTTCCTTCTATCCGGATCCCAAACAGCCGGAATACCTCTACCGGGACGAGGCCCTCGAACAGAAAATGGAGGATGCGCGGGAAGTCGTTTCCCTGTGCCGATCCGCGCGGAACGAGGCAGGCATCAAGGTCCGCCAGCCCCTTGAAAAAGCCGTCATCGTCGGACCGGATCCAAAGCGGATCGAGGCCGTTCGGACCTTCGAGCCGCTCATCCGGGAAGAGGTGAATATCCGTCATTTTCTTTTTCAGTCGGATTCGGCCGGCCTGTCCGAAAAGAAGGCCAAGCCGGTATTCAAAAAACTGGGCCCGAAATTCGGTTCCCAGGTGAATCAGGTTGCGGAGATCATCACCGGTTTTTCCGCGCAGGAAATAGACAGGCTGGAGGCCGGAGAAAAGATTCGGATCAGCGTGAACAAGACCAAACACGGCGAGATCGTGCGCGACGACATCGAGATCATCGAGAAGGCGGCTTCCGGTCTTCAGGTCCAGAAGGGACCGGAATGGACGATCGCCATAGACACGCGTCTGACGGAGGATCTGGTCGCGGAGGGCCTGGCGCGTGAATTCATCAACCGGATACAGAATATGCGGAAAGACGCCGGATTTGAAGTAACGGACAGGATCCGGGTGCATTTTGAGGCATCGTCCGTTTTGCACAGAGCCGTGCGCTCCCTCGAAAGTCACATACGCGAGGAAGTGCTTGCCGTCTCCCTGGAAGACCGTTTCCATCCCGGTGTCTATCACCAAGAATGGGATATTGACAAGGAAAAAGTCAGAATCGGGATCGAGCGCGCGGCTTGAGGCGCGGCCGGTCCCCATGAAGACCGTGAAGGAGCTTCTCGATGAAGGAAAAAGAACTCGAACATTTTAAGAATCTTCTCCTCGGCAAACGCCAGGAGATGATGAAGCACATGGATGCCATCAAAGAGATCGAGATGGAGACCACGTTGAAGGAATCCACCGGGGATCATTCCGCTTACGCGTTCCACATGGCGGACCAGGGAACGGATTCCATGGAACGCGAGAAGAACTTCTTTTACGCCCAGCGCGACGGCAGGCTGCTTTACCACATCGACCGCGCCCTGGAGCGCATTGAGAACGGCACATACGGCAAATGCCGCTCCTGCAACGGTCCGATCGGGGAAGCCAGGCTCGAGGCCGTCCCGCATGCGACGCTCTGCATCCAATGCAAATCCAAGGAGGAGAAAGCAGCCGGTGAATCCGAGGAACCGGAGGAACTCCTTTGAAGAAACTCCTGCCGGTCGTCGCGCTCACCTTTCTGGCGGACCAAGCTACAAAAATCCTCATCAAGGAAACGATGGCCGTGGGCCGATCCATCCGTCTACTGGGGGATTTCTTCAAACTCACCCATGTTGAGAATACGGGAATCGCCTTTGGCATCAAGATCGCCCATCCGTTTGTCTTCACCCTTCTTTCCGGCGCCGCATGCGTGGTGATCGTGTATTATCTTCTTTCCCACAGGGATGAGGAACCGGGGACACGCATGGCAATGGCCGTTATACTCGGGGGCGCGCTGGGCAATTTGCTCGATCGCATCCTGTTTGGAAAAGTCGTTGATTTCCTCGATTTTGGATTCGGCCGTACGCGTTGGCCTGTGTTCAATCTTGCGGATACCGCCGTCGTCGTCGGCATGGCCCTTCTGTTTTACTGCAGTTTCAGGCAATCCAAAAGGGCCGGATCTCAGGAGCAGCACGCGGAAACCGGCTGAATGGAATTCAGGGAAGAGACCTTCCACGTGTCCGGGAATCAGACGCGGGAAAGACTGGACACCTACCTGGCCGAGAAATTGACGCAATCCTCCAGGAGTCAGATACAGAAACTGATCAAGAGCGGGTTGGTGACAGTCAACGGCCGTGCGGTCAGGGCCAACCATCTGGTACGGCCCCTGGAGGCCGTAGCCGTCCGCATCCCCCGGAATGAGACGCCGGATGTCCTTCCGGAATCAATCCCCCTGGACGTCGTATTCGAGGACTCTTTTCTTATCGTGGTGAACAAGCCGCCGGGTATGGTGGTGCATCCCGCATACGGCCATCAGACCGGTACGCTCGTCAATGCGCTTCTGGCCCATTGCGGCGACCTGTCCGGGATCAATGATCCGGTCCGTCCGGGCATCGTGCACCGGCTGGACATGGACACCTCCGGGCTGCTGGTCGCCGCCAAGAACGACCGGGTTCACAGACAACTGGCTCTCCAATTTCATGAAAAGTCTGTTCAAAGAGAATATATTGCCCTGGTCTGGGGGGCACTCCGGCCGCGGCAGGGCACAATTGAGACGTATCTTTCCCGCAGTCTGTCCGACAGGAGGAAAATCACCGTGTCCGGACGGGGGAAAATGGCTGTGACGCATTACCGGGTCCTCGAATCCTTTCATCTCTTCTCCCTGCTCAGCCTCAGACTCGGCACCGGAAGAACGCATCAGATCCGTGTGCATCTGAGCCATCTCGGGCACCCCGTGTTCGGGGATCAAACCTACGGGGGCCGCGGGCGGAGGCTCGGAGGCCTGAACCGGGCCGAAACCGCGTTGGCCGTCGAATGGCTGGAAGCCCTGCCCAGACAGGCGCTTCACGCGCGAACCCTGGGTTTCGTTCATCCTGAAACCGGAGAAACTCTGCTGTTCGAGAGCGACTTGCCGCCGGACATGGCCGGCCTGCTTGATCGCATCCGAAAGGCGGAAACCTTATTCAGCCGGGGGAGTGAAGCTCCCCGGCAGTGAACGGCTGTTGAATCTGACAGCACGCGCATTCCCCTTCACTTGCCCCGGGTAAGCGCGCGAACCCAAATGTCTTTCTCCATGCAGATCGAAGATTCCCCGTCAGCTTGCTGCCAAGGAGTTTCAATCTTCGATTTGGTTGGACTAAAACTGCGGCGCACCTTGAAACGTTCGTCGCAGGGACGTATGTGCGTCTGATCCGCGTCAGGCAGCGGAGAATGCGCCTGCCGTCCGGCTCATATCAAGGAGGTGCAGCATGAAAACCCATGTTCTGGCCGGCCTGCTCGACGCCGAATTGAATGTTGCGGCCATCGCGGACGATTCCCTGAACGGGCTGCAGGTCTCGAACCAGGGTGAAACCGGGCGCGTGGCTCTGGCTGTGGACGCCTCGGCTGCGGCCATCCGGGCTGCAGCCTCGTGCAAGGCGGACATCCTGATCGTCCATCACGGGCTGTTCTGGGGAAAATCCGTTTCCGTGACGGGTCCTCTTTATGACCGGATACGCCTGCTGATCCATTTCAACATGGCCCTTTATGCCGCGCATCTGCCGCTGGATCTCCATCCCCACCTTGGAAACAACGCCGTTTTCGGAAAAATGATGGGATGGCCGCCGGAGGAGGATTTCGGCCTGTATCACGGCGTTTCGATCGGGAAGGCGTATCGTTTCCGCAAACCCGTCCCTGTTCAGTCGATTGTGAAAAAAGTAAGCGACAGGCTGAAAGGCGGAACGGAACTGTGGGCATTCGGAAAGGAGAGCATATCCACGGTCGGCGTGGTCAGCGGTAGGGGATTGAGCCTTCTGGACGAAGCCGTACGGAAAGGTTATGATCTCTTCATGACCGGTGAGCCGCTGCATGAGCATTACTGGCAGGCGAAGGAAGCGGGCATCAACGTGCTGTTCGGGGGCCATTATGCCACGGAAACACTCGGGATCAGGGCTCTGGGGGACTGGCTCACCCGGAAGCACGGTCTGAAGACGGAATTCATCGACCTGCCGACCGGACATTGAAGGATGGTTTCATGCCCACCTGAATCGGGTCGTGAGCCTGTCCGCCGGGGCTGGACCAGGGGCCGGTTGGCGAATATCCGTGATCTTTACCCTATCAATCGGTGATTCCCCGGCAGCATGCCGCCGGGGGGATGGTTTGAATCTGACAGCGAGCCCATTCCCCGCAGCTTGC
>JAFGEX010000041.1 GCA_016931355.1 bacterium | reverse complement strand
TGTGAGGGAAGGTGACCAGATTCAGCCTCAAAAAATACTCTGCATCATCGAAGCCATGAAACTCATGAATGAAATCGAGGCGGAGATTTCCGGCCGCATCGTGAAGATACTGGTGGAGAACGCCCAGGCCGTCGAATACAACCAACCCCTCTTCCTTGTCGAGAAAGTCTAGGACCCGCCGGGCCATGAAGAAAATCCTCATCGCCAACCGGGGAGAAATCGCACTCCGGGTCATACGGGCATGCAAGGAGCTCGGATTGTCAACGGTTGCGGTTTACTCCGAAGCCGATCAGGAATGCCTGCACGTCCGCTTTGCCGATGAGGCGGTCTGCATCGGTCCAGCCCCTTCCTCGCAGAGTTATCTCAATGTCCCGCGCCTCATGAGCGCGGCCGAAATCACCAACGCGGACGCCATCCATCCAGGATACGGATTCCTGGCCGAAAACGCGGAATTCGCGGAAATCTGCGAATCCTCAGGCGTCATTTTCATCGGGCCGACCGCTGAGATGATCGCCCATATGGGCGATAAGATCTATGCCAAGGAGATCATGAGAAAAGCGGGTGTGCCGGTGATCCCGGGCAGCGAGGGCGGCTTGAAGGATGAAAAACACGCCGTCGGACTGGCCGGAGAGATCGGCTATCCCGTCATCATCAAGGCCGCTGCCGGGGGCGGCGGCAGGGGCATGCGCATTGTCCGGGAAGACAGGGAAATGTTCAAGGCCTTCAGCACGGCCAGCGCGGAAGCCCTGATCGGATTCGGGAATCCGACGCTTTACATGGAAAAGTTTTTTGAAACTCCCAGGCATATCGAGGTTCAGCTTCTGGGGGACGGCCAGGGCAAGGTCATCTCCTTGGGAGAGAGGGACTGCTCCATCCAGCGCAAGCACCAGAAACTCATCGAGGAATCGCCGTCGCCTGCCGTCACACCCGACATTCGGAAAGCCCTGACGGAATCAGCGGTACGTGGAGCCGCCTCCGTGGCATACCGGAGTGCGGGAACGATCGAATTTCTGATGGATTCCGACGGGAGCTTCTATTTCATGGAAATGAATACCCGGATACAGGTGGAGCATCCGGTGACGGAAATGGTTTACAATGTGGACCTGATCAAGGAGCAGATCCGGATCGCCATGGGCCTCGGCTTTCAATATGCGCATCAGGGACTGAAGCCTTTCGGTCATGCGATGGAATGCCGCATCAATGCGGAGGATCCGTCCAGGGGATTCCGTCCTTCACCGGGCCGCATCACCAGCTTTCACGTGCCGGGCGGGCTCGGAGTGCGCGTGGACACGCATGCCTATGCCGGTTACCAGATACCGCCTTTTTACGATTCCCTGCTGGCCAAACTGATCGTTCACGGGCACGACCGGGAGGAAGCGCTCTCCCGGATGGGAAGGGCCCTTGAGGAGTTCATCATCGAGGGAGTCTCCACAACCATCCCGTTCCATCAAAAAGTCATGGTTCATCAGGATTTCGTCACCGGAGATTTCAACACGCATTTCATCGAGCGTTTTCAGTGGGAATCCGAACAACCCGGGGAGTCATCCTAATCGAGGTGCATATGAACATACCGGAAAATCTGCTCTATACCCAGGATCATGAATGGGCCCGCATGGAAGAAGGCACGGTCTGCGTCGGCATCACGGATTTTGCCCAGGGGGAATTGGGAGACATCGTTTTTGTCGAAATGCCGAAATCCGGGCAGGCCGTCCATCAGGGCAAATCCTGCGCGAGCATCGAGGCGGTCAAGGCAGTCTCTGATCTGTTCGCCCCTCTGTCCGGCACGGTCGTTGAAACAAATCCGGAGCTGGAGGCCAATCCTCAACTGATCAACCAGGATCCATATGGGAAGGGCTGGATCCTGAAAATCCGGCTGTCCGACGAAAATGAGAAGAAAAATCTTCTTTCTGCTGCGGATTATCAAAAACTGATCACCTGACCGCAGCCGGCTGGGCCGTTAGAATCACGGCCCACCCAAAAGGAAGGAGCGGGCGACATGACTATGCAGGTCCGAGGGGCGGTGCTGTTGGCGAGGAAAGCGTTCGTCTCAAAGCATTTCGGCATGCAGGCCTGGGAAAAAGTCTTTGAGACGCTCCCGGAGGAAGATCAGATCGTTTTCAAAGGCATGATCGTGCATTCCGGCTGGTATTCATTTGAGTTGGCGGAGGAACTGGATAAGGCGATCGTCCAGGAACTGGGCCACGGGGATCTCAAGGTGTTCGAGAAAATCGGCTCACAGTCCGCAAAGGAAAACCTGGCCGGAGTGCACAAGACATTTCTGACGCCGGGGGATCCCCAGGCATTCATGGCCCAGGCCAATTCCATATACAGGTTTTATTACAATACCGGGCACCGCACGTGGGAGAAGACCGGGCCCAAATCAGGCGTATTAACCACCCACGGCGCAGAAACCTTTTCAGCCATAGACTGCCTGACCGTGATCGGCTGGCACCGGACCGCGCTTGAGATGTGCGGCGCGAAAAATGTCCGCATCCAGGAAGAGGAATGCAGGGCCCGGGGCGGAAAAGTGTGCAGATACCAAATCAGCTGGGATTGAGAGATGAAAACCGCGGCCTTGATCCAGGCCGGGTAAAGGAAGATGCCCAATGCCTTTTTTGCCCATGACGGACCGGAATTACAGAAAGATGCTTCAGACCATCGGCGTATCCGATTTTGAAGAACTGCTTCAGGCCATACCGGAGGGTCTCAGGCATAAGGGCAAATTGAACCTGAAAGAGCCGCTGTCCGAAATGGAGGTGACCCGGCTGCTTGAGGAAATGGCCTCGCAGAACGAGAATGCATCGACCCATCTCTGTTTTCTCGGGGGAGGCGCGTACGATCATTTTATCCCTGCGGCGGTCGGGCATATTGTCTCGCGTTCCGAGTTCTACACCTCCTATACGCCTTATCAGCCGGAAGTATCACAGGGCACGCTTCAGGCGATTTATGAATACCAGACCATGATCGCGCGCCTGACCGGCATGGATGTCGCCAATGCCTCGCTCTATGACGGAGCGTCCGCGATGGCCGAAGCCGCGCTGCTCCTGCAGGCCCATACCGGCAGAAGGGACATCCTCATCTCCAAATCCGTGCATCCGTACTACCGCAGGGTTGTCCGGACCTACTGCCACCGCGCCGGAATCGTTCTGAAGGAAATCGGGATCAAAGGCGGTGTCACGGACCTGGAAATGCTCAGCGGTGAAACCGGGCCGGAAACAGCCGGACTGCTTGTCCAGCATCCAAATTTTTTCGGGAATCTCGAGCCGGTTGAGGATGCGGGGGAGAGGATTCATCAGGCGGGCGGATTGTTCGCCGTTTCCGTGGATCCGGTGTCTCTGGGCGTCCTGAAACCGCCGGGAGAGTACGGGGCGGATGTGGCGACCGGCGAAGGGCAGGCGCTGGGGAACGTCCTGAATTTCGGGGGGCCGTATCTGGGGATTTTCGCAGTCAAGCAGGCGTTTGTGCGCCGGATGCCGGGCAGGCTGGTCGGCGTCACGCGCGATGCGCAGAACCGGCGGGGTTTTGTCCTGACCCTGCAGACGCGGGAGCAGCATATCCGCAGGGAGAAGGCGACGTCCTCCATCTGCACGAATGAGCAGCTTTGCGCCCTGGCAGCCACGGTTTACATGGCCCTGATGGGGAAGGAGGGATTCCCAAGGGTTGCGAATCTGTGCCTGCAAAAGGCACATTATCTCGCAGACCGGCTCGCGAAGATCAAGGGCGTGAAGCCGGCCTTCACCGCGCCGTTTTTCAAGGAATTTGTGGTGCAAACGCCGATGCGGCCCGATGTTCTGATACGGGAGATGCGGAAGCAAAGGATATTTGCGGGAATAGACCTGAGCCGTTTCGATTACGGTATGGAGAGGGCCCTGCTCGTGGCTGTGACGGAAAAACGGACCAGACAGGACATGGACCGGTACATCGAAGTGATGGAAACCGTTTTAAGGAAGTGAGGCTCTCAAACATCCGGTGAAAAAACCCTGAAGCAGGAATGTGTTTCAGGGTTTTTCGTTTTTTTAAGGCGGAAAACTGATTATATTTGACATGACGCGCCAAATGGATCAAATTTCCCTGTCTCACTCATATGAGGAAATGGCCATGAAACGGATGATGATTCTGTTCATTCTATATGCTTTGTTGTTCGCGGTCACCGGCTGCGGCCGTAAGGCGCAGCAGGAGGAGACAGCCGTGCCGGTTGAGGAAGGGGGGGTGGCTGTTTCCATGCCGGCGGTTGCCTGGTCGAAAAGCATCGCATTGGAAACCGGCCCGGGCCTTTCTTCGGGTGATTTGCAGGCGACAGAGACTTTTCAGCGCCTTGTGGGCGGCGAATTGGGCAGGGATCCGCGGATCAAGGTTCTCATGAATCCTGCGGAAGGAGAGGAGCCGGAGCATCGGGTGCTGGGCAAGGTGATGCGGGACGAGGGGACTTTCCGGTACGAATACCGGATCGAGGATCAAAAAGGCGGGAAATCCGGCGGGGGCGTACTGGTCGGATCGGATTCCAGTTTCCTGTTGCTGACAGGTCAGGCTGTCCGCCAGGTTTCCCAATCCCTGGATATCCGGCCGGAAACGGACCGTGACTGGATGACCGCGAAAAGGTCCGATCTGGTGGACGCGTTTCTAAAATCCGAGCGGTTGATTTCCCAAAGATCTTACGCGGCAGCCAACCAGGCTGTAGCGGAATTGAAGAGCATTCTCAGGCAGGATTCCACCTTTCTGCCCGCGCATGCCGGCCTAGCGGAGTCGTACCTGCAAATTCTGGAGAACGGATGGAACCGGAATCCGGTCTGGATGGAGTTGGCCCGGCTTTCCTGTATCAAGGCGCTTTCCATGGATCCGGATTTTGCGCATGCCCACATGCTGCAGGGCAGGGTGCGCCTCCTGCAGGGGGAATGGAAATCCGCGGAGAAGGATTTTCGCAAGGCCCTGGCCCTGAATTCGAGCCTTGCCGGCGCGTGGACAGGCCTCGGTTCGGTGATGGCGCATTACGGGCTGTATGAATCGGCGCTTGCCGCTTTGAACAGGGGTCTTGCTCTGGATGAGAAGAATCTGGAAGCCGGACGCAGCAGAGCCATGATTCTGATCGGTCTGGCGGATTATACCGGGGCGGAAAAGCAGGTTCGAAGGTTGCTGGCCCTTTTTCCGCAGGCATCGAGCCTCCATTCCTTTCTCGCCCTGGCCCTGTTCTATCGATCCGATTGGAGTGCTGCGGAAAAGGAAATTCAGGCCGGCCTGGCTGACCCGGATTACAGGGCCTTTTCTCATGCGGTTTACGGCATGATACTGGCCGGGCAGGACAGGCCCGATGAGGCCCTTTCCGAGCTGCTGGAAGCCACAACGGCGGCTCATGGCAATCCATCACTCAACGTGGCCATCGCGGCGGTTCATGCGCTGCTCGGCCGCAAGGGGGAATCCATTTCGTGGCTTGAAAAAGCGGTTGACGGCGGGTATATGGAATATCCATGGATCGTCCGCGATCCCAATTTCAAGAGCCTTCAGGGCGACGGCCGTTTCCAGGCTCTTCTCGAGGGACTGAAGGCCCGGTGGGAGGAAAGGAAAAAATCCTATTCTTAAAATCCATCCAACCGGATGCATCCGGATCCGGGAGGTATCATTCGCCGGATGCCGTCAACGGAAAGATCGGGGGTGAAGCCCATGAAAAAATGTCATCTCTCCCGCAGGTTCGGGATACGGATCCTGCTGTCGGGGCTGTCCGTTTTTTGCGCAGGCTCGCTGCATGCCGGCACCTATACTGTCACGACGACCGCGGACACGGGTGCGGGATCCCTGCGCTGGGCCATTGAACAGACCAATGGTCCCGGGCCGGACACGGTTCTGTTCCGGATCCCGGATTCCGATGCGGGATTCAACGGGACAGTCTTCTTCATCTGGCCGCAATCCGCACTGCCGGCCCTGACCGGCGACAGCACGTTCATCGACGGATTATCCCAGACGCGCATTCTGGACAGCAACGCGCAGGGGCCGGAAATTTTGGTGCACGGCGGTTCGGCCGGTCCGGCCGCATCCGGATTGAGCCTTGTTTCAAAGGGCAACCGGATTGCCGGATTGATCCTTTCCGGATTCGGGGATTCCGGCATACAGATTCACGGCGGGGATGCCAGGCATAACCGGATCGAGGGTTGCTTTCTTGGAACCGGCCCGGATGGGAATGCTGCCTGGCCCAACCGTTTCGGCATCTACTGCCATTCGGGAGCTGCTCTCAACCGTATCGGAGGGGAGAGTCCGGCTGAATGGAACCTGATTTCCGGCAACATCTCCATGGGCATCCATCTGGCTTCATCAGACAGCAACACGGTGGCCGGCAACCGCGTTGGGACGGATGCGGGCGGATCGGAACGCATTCCGAACGCCGTGGGCATCGGGATATCCTCTTCCTCGGCATGGAACCGGGTCGGAGGCCTGACTGCGTCCGAGCGAAACGTTGTGTCCGGAAACCGGGATGCAGGCATCCTGATCACGGGTAAACAATCGGAACACAACTGTCTGTTGGGCAACATCATCGGTCTGACCGAGTCCGGACAGGACACATTGTCGAATAAAAACGGGATTGTCCTTTCGCTTGACGCGAAGCGTAATGAGATCGGAGATACGCTGCCAGGCTCCGGGAATGTGATATCGGGAAACCGGGAGAACGGAATCTATATTACAGAGGCGGACAGCAACAGGATCAGGGGCAACCGGATCGGAACGGATCCGGACGGCTTGCGCGGCCTGGGCAATGTGATGTACGGGATTCGGATCACCGATTCAGGCGGCCTGACCGTCGGAGCCGGGGCGCCGAATCTCATATCCGGCAACCGGCTGTACGGCCTGCAGGTTTCCGGATCCCGTTCCGTTGATAATGTGATTTCAAACAACGGGATCGGCGTGGACTCGGCCGGGACCGGGATGATCGGGAACCGGGGAGGCGGCATCGAGATACTGGGAAGCGCCAGCCGGAACCGGATCGGTCCGGATAACCGGATCCTGTACAACCGCGGAAACGGAATCCTGATCAGCGGCGTGAATACGAGGTCAAACCGGATTACGGGCAATTCAATCGCCGCCAACCGGTTCTACGGCATCCTGCTTTCATCCGGAGGCAACCGTTCCGTTCCGGCCCCGGAAATACGGAACATAGAGCCGGTCAGAGGCATCGCGGTGCCGCTGGCTGTTGTGGAGATTTTTTCCGACAGCGCCGGACAGGGGCGTGTGTTCGAGGCCGGCGTCCAGGCGGA
>JAFGEX010000412.1 GCA_016931355.1 bacterium | reverse complement strand
GGGCAGTCCGGACTGGTCACCGCCGAGAGCGCAGCCCAGGTCGGGAAGATGCTCGGCGTGGAACTGGCCGTCATGGGCAGCATCACCGAATTCGGTTATTCGAAGAAGGACGTGGGCGGCAGGCTCAAGGGCTTCGGCCTGGGCGTGAAGAGCCAGAAGGCCACGGTGGCGGTCGATGTGCGGCTGGTGAGCACGACCACAGGGGAAATCCTCGTTGCGGAGAACGTGCGCAAGGAGGAGAGCTCCAGCGGCCTTTCCGTCAGCACGCCTGAGGTGGATTTCGAAAACCAGAGCCAATTTGACAATTCCATCGTGGGCAAGGCCACGCGCGCGGCCATCGACGACATCGTCGTGCTGATCGATGAGAACATGGGCAGCATGGCCTGGGAAGGGAAAATCCTCAAGGTCGCTGGCGCGGTCATCACCATCAAGCCCGGCTCGGACGGCGGGGTGAAGGTGGGGGACAAGTTCGCCGTTTACACCAAGGGTGAAGATCTTATTGATCCGGATACGGGCCTTTCCCTGGGCAGCGAAGAAACCAGGGTGGGCGTCATCCAGATCACAGCCATCATCGCCAACGGGAAGGCCTCCCAGGCGAAGGCTCTTTCCGGGAGCGGGTTCAAGGTGGGGGATCTCGTCCGACAGGAATAGGATTTTTAAGAATCGGGCGGCCGGTGGGAACACCCGGCCGGGCCGCAACTGGGAGTGCAGATAGCCGGCTTTCCCCTTCGTTTTTCCGGAAGGAGAAGCCGGTTATCCATTTTGGGAATGATCAGCGGTTGATTGAATCTGTCAGCAACCGCCTCCCCCGAGGCTCACGGGGGGGTGACGAGTGAATCGAAATGTCATTTTCCCTGCAGATCGAAGCTCCCCTTCTGCTCACTGCCGGGGAGCTTCCGTCACCTTTATCGGGGACTTTATCAATCGAAATCCGCCTGACGTATTCAGTGCATCGAACAACCGGAAGTGAACGGTACGTCCGGAGAGGATGAAGACCGAACCGCAAGCGGCGGATCACGGGATCGCTGAGGGTTCCGGATTCATGACGAGACAAGGGGAAACGGTGTCGGAGATAGAAAGCCGAAAATACGGATGGATTTTCCCGAGTGTTGTCGTTCTGGCCCTCCTGGCGGCTCTGATGTGGTTCGAACGCGAAGCCATGACCCCCCTGGTCCTGGGCCTCCTCCTGCTCTACATCCTTGAAGACCTGAAATTTTTTCCGGTGGCGAGGCGCCTGTCCACCGGGATTTCCATCCTGCTGTTCATGTGGATCATCGTCAACGGACAGGGCGTGATCTTCCCGTTTGTGGTGTCCTTCATCCTTGCGTTCCTGCTGGATCCCCTGATCAGCCGTCTGATGCGCTGGAAATTGAAACGGCTGCAGGCCGTCCTGCTTCTCTCGTTCCTGGTTCTGGGCCTGTTCGTCTTCTTCGGCTTCATCCTCATCCCCAATCTCCTGGACGACATCCAACAGCTCATCGCCCGCATGCCGTCCCTGCTGGACACGCTGTTCTCCTATATTGAACGCTACATGGCCAAGCTCATCAGCATTTTGGACACGGAATCCTTCAGACTCAAGGAGAGCATCACCACGCAGATCACTTCCAGGATAGAGGTGATCCTGTCCAACATCATGAAGGCGCTCATGAGCATCGGCGTCCTGTTCGGGTATTTTTTAAACGTCATCCTCGTTCCTGTCCTGACCTTCTATTTTTTGAAGGATTTTGACAAGCTCAGGGCGTGGTTCATGGAATTTTTTCCCAGGAAAAAACGGAATTTGACCGCTTTCTACCTCTGGCGGATGAACCGCATCCTCGGCGGATTTTTCCGCGGACAGATCATCGTCTGCTTCTATGTCGGCATCCTCACCACGCTTGGATTCATGCTGTTCCGGCTCCCCTTTGCCGTGTTCATCGGCATTGTCACCGGTCTGCTCAACATCATCCCCTTTATCGGGCTTTACGTCAGTCTCGGCCTGGCGATCCTGGTCTGCCTTTTTGCGCCGCATTCCGGAATCCTGATCCTCAAGGTTCTCGCCGTGTTCGCCTTAGTCCAGGGCCTGGAAAATTACGTGATTTCGCCGAAGGTCGTGGGAGACAGGCTGGGATTGCATCCGATCGCCGTCATTTTCTCCATACTGATTTTCTCCAAATTTTTCGGGATCTGGGGCCTTTTGATCGGCGTACCCTGCGCAGCCCTGATCAAATTCTTCATCGATGAATGGAAAAGACATCTCAAATGGCATGAATTACGCGAGGCCAAACACCGGGCTCAGGATCCTTAGTTCCGAACCGGGCGGTCCGGCCCACAGGGCCGGTATCCGGGGAGGAGACCTCATCCTTGAGATGAACGGCGAGCCGGTGCGCGACGAGCTGGATTTCCGGTTCCATGCGGCGGACGGCGAGGCTGATTTCCGCATCAGGCGGAAGGGCGGGATTTTTGCCTTTCATGTCCGGGCGGAAGAGGGCCGTGGATTCGGCATTGATTTTCCGCCCATGGCCTTCCGCTCCTGCGGGAATCACTGCTTGTTCTGTTTTTCGGACCAGAATCCTCCAGGCATGCGCCCCAGCCTCTACTTCAAGGACGAGGACTACCGCCTCTCTTTCCTGTTTGGCAATTACGTGACCCTGACTACCGTGCGGGAGGCGGATCTGCAGCGCATCGCCGGGCAGAGGCTTTCTCCTCTCTACATTTCCATCCATGCCGTGTCCGGGCCTGTGCGCAAAAAGATGCTGGGCATCCGGAAGGATGACCGCCTCCTGGACAAGATCCGTTTCCTGGCGGATGCGGGAATCGAAATGCACGGCCAGATCGTGCTCTGTCCGGGCATCAACGACGGTCAGGTGCTCCGCGAGAGCGTGGAAACCTTGCGGCCGTTTCATCCATCCCTGAAATCCCTGGCCGTGGTCCCGGTGGGTCTCACGCGTCACAGAAGCGGCCTGCCCGATCTCCGCGCTGTGGACAGGAAGGCGGCTCTGGCCGTGATGGAATTGATTGAACCCTGTCAGCAAAGATTCCGCCGTGAATCGGGTTCGGCATTCGTGTATTTGTCGGACGAATGGTACCTGCTCGGACGGCGGGATCTTCCGGATGAGGCGCATTATGACGGATTCTGGCAGTCCGCCAACGGCGTCGGTTTGACGAGGCGTTTTCTGTCCGATCTTGAGGCCGCTGTTCAGGAGGTTCGACCCGGTCAAAAGCCGTCTGCTCCGCGCTACTGGGTCACAGGCACGCTCGCAGCACCCGTCCTTGAAAAATATACCATCCCGCTGCTCAGGTCCGCGGGCGTAAAGTTGGAAATCCTTCCGGTAAAAAACCGTTTCTTCGGAACCTCGGTAACGGTCACAGGGCTTTTAACCGCACAGGACATACTTTCCGAATGCCGGAAGACACCGCCTGATTCGGTCATCCTGCTGCCTTCGGTTTGCCTGAACCCGGACGGTCTTTTTCTGGATGATGTGACGCTTGACGATTTTACCGGGCGATCGGGCCGAAAGGTCGCGCTGCTCGAGAACCTGGAGGATTTCTGGAAATCCTGAAAGCCCCGGTTGTGGCCATAGTGGGAAGGCCCAATGTTGGAAAATCCACGCTTTTCAACCGCATCATCCGCAAGAATGAGGCCATTGTGGACGACCGGCCTGGAGTCACACGCGACCGGAAATATGCGGCCGCCGAGTGGGAGGGAAGACCGTTCACGCTTGTGGATACGGGCGGATTCATACACAAATCGGAAAACACCATAGAGAGAGGCGTAACCCGCCAGGTCCTGAAGGCCGTCGAGGAGGCGGATGTCGTGCTTTTCGTCACGGACTGCAGCACGGGCGTGACAGCCGAGGATCAGGACATGGCTGCCCTGCTCAGGAAATCGAAAAGGCCGGTTCTGGTCGTCGCAAACAAGGCGGACAACGAAAAACGGGAGATTGCGGCGGGCGAATTCCACGGATTCGGGATGAGGGAGGTGATACCCGTGTCCGCGGTGAGCGGCAGGGGCATGGGGGACATGCTGTCTGCGGTCATCCGCACGCTGAAAGCGGAGGAGTCATCCGCGCCGGAAGAAGCAGGCGGGGAACCGGTCCGGCTCGCGGTCATCGGCAGGCCGAATACGGGGAAATCCACGTTCGTCAACACGCTGACCGGCGAGGAACGCGTGCTGGTGCATGACATCCCCGGCACCACGCGGG
>JAFGEX010000411.1 GCA_016931355.1 bacterium | reverse complement strand
TTTTCATGGACAATGCCGTTCGCCTGCTTTTCCACATTCATCACCTGCTCATCCGAAAGGCCCGGCACCTTGAGATCAATGGTCACTGTGTCCGATCCGAGATGAAAGCCGGCTGTTTCCGCGCCCAGATTCCCCAGGAAAGACTGTGAGAGAATGTGCTGGCCCGTATGCTGCTGCATCAGGTCGAACCGTCTTTCCCAATCCAGCACGCCCCTGACCCGGTCCCCGGTTTTGAATCCTTTCTCCGTCACATGAATGATTTCGCCGTTCTCTTCACGGACTTCCAGAATCCTGTGTCCGTTTAATTCCCCGGAATCCGAGGGCTGCCCGCCCCCTTCCGGGAAGAAGGCGGTCCTGTTTAAGACAACGCCCTGACCGTCGGGCAGGGCGCGTATATCCGATACTTCCGCTTCGAATTCCTTGAGATAGGGATCTGTATCAAACAGCCTTTCCGTCATTCCTGCACCCCTGCCTTTTCCCTGAGGAAACGCGAAACCGTTTCCGCATCCTGGAAACCCTCGAACCGTCCTTTTTCCTTTCCGTCCGGCGAGAGAACAATGACGGTCGGCATGCCGATGACGCCGTATTTTTTCTGCAATGCCTTCTCGCGCTCGCCGCTCCGGGTCAGATCCAGTTTTACCGGAATGAATGCGCCCAGTTCCGCTTCCACGGCCGGGTCCGGCCATGTTTTCTCATCCAGCTCCCGGCATGCAGCGCACCATTCCGCGAAAAAATCCAGCAGTACCGGCTTGTCTTCCTGCCCGGCCCTGGACAGAGCCTCTGCTTCCGAGCTCAGCCATATGCCCGCCATGAATTTCTCAGATTCTGCGGATTGCCGGGTTTCCCGTATTTCCGGCACCGTAACCAGGGACCGGACAATAAACACGGCCCCCGCAATCGCGGCGATGAGCCCCGCTGCCTTGAACACCTGCTGTCTTTTGGACGAGCCCTGCTTCAGTGGCTCGAAAGCGCCCATGAAAACGGCAAAAACAATGCAGAATCCGCCCCAGATGAATTGAAAAATCTCCGGAGAAACCGCTGTTTTCAAAAAGCGGAAGGAAAGCAGCAGGAGCAGAAGGCCGAAAATTCTTTCGATATACTCAGTCCAGCCGCCCGTTCGCGGCAGGTTCTTCAGAATCCCCGAAAACGTGCCCAGAACGATGAACAGGACACCGATGCCCCAGGCGAAAGTGAAAAGCAGACCGAATCCGAGAACCGCGGACCCGGTTCTCGCGACCCAGGACAGGATGACGACCAGAAGCGGGCTGACACAGGGTGAAACCAATAGACCCGCCGCAATCCCGGTCAACAGGGCGCCGCTGAAACCCCTTCTCCTTTTCCCCTGCATCTTCATTCGAAGGCCGGCGGGCAGCTGAACCACGAATGCGCCGAGGAGAGAAAGGCCCATGAGAAAAAACAACGCTGCAAACAAACCGTTCACAGCCGGATGCTGCATATAGGATCCGAACAGGCTTCCTGTTTTGGCAGCCAGCACCCCCAGCAGCGAAAAGGTCAACGACATGCCAAGCACATAAAATAAGGACAGGATGAAGCCTTTGAGCCGGCCGCCCGTTGCCTGGGCACCGATGACTGCGATGGTAATCGGAATCATGGGATAAACGCAGGGTGTGAGGCTGGTGGCCAGTCCCCCAAGAAAGATGAGAAGAAAAGCGGTCCAGGATCCTGATTCCAGGGCACGCGTCACGCGTCCGGAAATCCCCGCGTTTTCCTTGCGGCCACTTTCCACACCGGCCAGAACGGAAAGACGCGCCTCAACGGTTTTCGTTTCAGGCGGATAACAGATATTTTTCTTCTCATCGCAGGGCTGGGACAGAACTTCAACCGGTACGGTGTATTCTCCCACCCTGAAATCCGCATCTATTGAGAAGGGAAGGATGATTTCCGTCCTGTTGCGGTAAACGCTCCCCCATTCATCCGTCATGATCCCCTTCGGGTATTCGGGCTTTATGAACCGGAGCCCGGCAGGCGGCCTGACCTTGACCGAAAACAGGCCTTCCGAGGCGTCACTGATGTGGAATCCCTCGTCCACTGACACGCGGACCAACACTTCCCCGGAACCGCCGGGACCAGCCGCCTCCGGTTCCGTTTGAACGTCGATCCGGACAGGACCCTGGGCAAAGAGCTGAAACCCGATAAACAGGGACAGCGAAAGAAAAATCCTTGAAATCATACCGCTTGCCTTTCGGGGAATTTTGAAGCTCCCAGCCGCAAGCCGCAGGGAATCTTCGATCCGCGAGGAAAAAGACATTGATATCCTTGATGGCCCCAGGGCATTGATGGCCCCAGGGCTCAGCCCTGGGGCCATCAAACCGTAAGCCGCCGGGGAATCTTCGATCTGTAAAAAAAACATTTGGGTTCGCTCGCTTGCCCCGCAGA
The DNA here is from genome assembly GCA_016931355.1 of bacterium. Lineage (GTDB taxonomy): Bacteria > Zhuqueibacterota > QNDG01 > QNDG01 > JABMRT01 > JAFGEX01. Next base: position 20,392 of record JAFGEX010000411.1, on the reverse strand, counting down.
AAACCGCGGGGATGCGCTCGCTGTCAGATTCAACCACAGTTAAAAGTCCGCCCCGAGTGAGAAATAATGGATCGGGCTTCCCGCAGATGAATAGAAATCGGTCTGCCAGGCCAGGTCATACCTCAACAGGAAGAATCCGACGTTGATCCGCGCGCCGAAACCGTATCCGGCGCGCATATCCTGGAGCTTCAGGAATTTCCCGCTCGCCAGCGGTTTCCATGAATCGTAATCGTCAAACGCGCTCCCCAAATCCATGAACAGAACGCCGCGGATGTTCTGGAATCCGATGGGCAAAAGCCCTCCGAAAATCAGGTACCGGATCAGGGGGAAGCGGAATTCCATGTTGGCGAGCATGAACTTGGATCCGATGATCTCATAATACGGAGTGCCCCGCAGCGGCATTTCAAATGAAGAGAAAAAGAAAAAATCGTCGTACAGGATACGGTCCGAAACATCCCTGTATTTGTAATTGATCCAATTGCTCATTCCCCCGAGCAGAAACCTCTGGGGATTGCGTCCCCCGGAATACCCCCCGGACAGCCGCAGGGCCATGGAGTAATCCCGCGCAATACGATAGTATCTCCTGTAATCCCCCTTGACGGTCCAGAATTCGATGCCGCGGCTCCGGCTGATCAGCGGGCTGTAGGTCAGGGAGATGTTGGACCGCTTCCCGTTCACCGGTCCTGTCGCACCCCAGAGCGCCGTATCCGTCGTATAACCCAGATGCAGGAAAAGCGCGTTCCGCCTGTAGATATTCCCCATCTCCTTCTCGAAATCGCCGACCGGGTAGTAATAATAATAAGGATTCAGCGCCACCAGATCCCGTTCGATATTCAGGCCGGTCAGTGTCAGATCCAGACGGTTGTACCGGTTGAAGGGGCGCGAAGCATATAAATTAAAGCCGTAGTTCCGGTCCCGCAGATATCCGTAGTACAGCCAGTCCTCCTGCACGAAGTAGGTGTAATAGAGATAGGAGTAATGGAACAGTGAAATGCCGTAGTCGATGCGCTTGGGAAGATAGAAATAGGCGAACTGGGCATTGGAATTTTTCAAATTGTAAAACAGATCCGTATAGAGATTGATTTGATGGTTGCCGAGTATGTCGGACAGCACGATCATGGAGGATCCCTGCAGTCCCCAGAACTGGCTGTATCCAGCGCCCCCATAGACAAAATCCGGGCTGAACTGGAGTTTGTACTTCCGGGTCCTGTAGGAGCCGTCTGCATCCTTGTATTCCGTGGAATCGAGAAACTGTTCCCTGCGGACGTCCCGGGATCCGGGCTGGCCGCTGCGGAACCTTGAATCAAAAACATAATGCCTGTAATCCCGCCTGCCCTTCGATGCGAGATCCGTCGAATCCGGCAATGCCTTCTCCTGATCCGGCTGAGCGGCCTTGTGCGTCTGTGCCAGCAGGACGGATTCCTGCAGCTTTATTTTTGTCCGGTCAACATCCAGCGGATTGTTCAATGCATACAGATCATATCCGCCGTCGTAGAAACTGGAAAACACCATGCGCGAGCCGTCTCTGGACCAGGAAAGGGACGATATGCCGGTCAGCACATTCGTGATGGGAAAGGAGTCGCCTGTTTCCTTCTCCAGAATGAAAATATTATTGATCCCGTTCCGGTCCGCGATAAAGGCTATTTCCTTCCCTGAAGGGGAGTACTTGGGACACAACTCGTCCGCCTCGTCCGTGGTGACGCGTTTCAGTTCCAGGCTGCCGGTATCCCAGGTGTAAAGGTCCGTATGCTTGTAAACGACATTCTGTATTCCGGATGTATCGACTCCCAAAAGAGTGCGGCTTCCGCGATCGGACACGAACACCAGCTCCCGGCCGTCCGGGGACCAGGCCGGATCCATGTCGCTGTAAATGTCATTGGTCAGATTGATGAGAGACTGATCCCGAAGATTAAACAGATAGATATCGGACCTGCCTTTTTTGATGCCCATGAATGCGATCGTCGCGCTGTCCGGGGACCAGGCCGGCGAAAAAATGCCATCCAGGTCCAGCCTGTATGTCTCCCTGATTTCACGGTCATGCACATCCAGGATGTGCAAAGCGTCGCCGGAACCCGCCTTGGAAGCAAAGACCAGGCTTTTGCCGTCCGGGGACCAATCCATGCCTGCCTTGAGCCAATGCAGCTCCTCGAAAAGGTCTGAACGCTGCCCCTTTACAAGCCGGCCCATATCGCGCCCGTCCAGCGAGCTCATGAGGTATATGTCCATATAGTCCGTGCGGTCTGTGATATAGGCGATCTTGTCGCCCTTCGGGGAAAGGGCGGGGAATGCATTGAGGAAATGGACTTTTTTCGAATGATCCGTCAGGCGTTTGGCGATGTCTTCAGGCTCATTCCTGTTTTGAATGTCCGGCCAGTAAACCTTGCGCAGATATTTGTGCCAACGCTTCGATAACTCCTCCAGGTCCAGTCCGATGGCCTGTTTGAAACCCTCATCCACATTCCGGTGCAGCCGGACCTTGCCCAGTATCTCGCTGATCTTGGGCGCCCCGTATTTGTTCGCTATGAAATTAAAAAGGGACTGCCCGCCCTTGTAGACCAGGAAGCCGGACAGGTATTCGATGGGCGGAACATAGCCGTTCATGCTGGCATCCCTCATGTACATATCACTGTCGCTGTCCCACCCCAGACTCTCGTATTCTGCAAGGCCCTCTGCCAGCCACAATGGGATTGAAAAGCGCGCCATGCCCGTGACCACGGATCCGACCCCTCCTCCGTAGAACATTTGGAACATGACAGCATGGGTCAATTCATGATGAATCACATGCCTGAAATCCTCAAAACGGCCCTGAAACGGAACCACGATGCGGTCTTTGAAGAATTCCGTGAATCCGCCGACCGATTCCTCGAGCAATTCGCTGGTCACATTGGTCTGGGAAAAATCATTATGGCCGTTGTAGATTAAAATGGGGATTCGTTTTTCAATCTCATACCGGAAATTTGTTTTCAGGGATACATAGCTCGACTCTGCCACGTCCGCTGCGAATTCCGCCAGCTCCTTGTTGTCGTCATAATAATAGACATCAAAATGCCTGGATTGAACGAATTCCCAGTTGAATTCTTTGTACTGGACCTTGTTCTTTCCGAAATACTGCGGAAAGACCGGATGTACAAGAAAGACCTGAACTATCCAAAGCCCCATAACCAGGATAGACTTTTTTATTAAAGTCACTCTTTTCATGAAAATCACTCCTATCCCCGGAAGAAGTCTTGTCTAATCCCTGATTTGACGTTTCCTCCGATAACCTCGTTGACCGTCTTCCGCCTTATGCGTATTACCATCATTCCGGACTTTTCACTCCGATGAACGGTTCTTGATGATCGAGGCCTGTGGCCATGCCCTTTAAAGATCGGATTCATCCTTCCAGCATACAATGCGCCATTTCTCATCCGGGCCTTTCCTGAATGAAAAAACAGCCCTGCCCGTCAACATGTAATCCGAATCCTTGCCCGTGAGGGTCAAATGATACTCCTTGCTGATATCCGCCATGCCGCCCGTTGAATCCATAGAGGCATAAATGGTTGATTTCCATAGCAATTGGATGATTTGGAAATGACGGAAAAGCCGTCCGGTTGTCCTTAAATCGTCATTCCGGAGCCAGGATACAAACATCCCGGATGTGCCTTGGTTCGGATCAAAAAAAACGAACATGAATCCTGTATCCAGCAGGTTGCTGTACAGAAGGGAATCCCTGAATGCATAGGCAACCTTGAAATTCTGCAATACTTCATCAGGTGTGGCCTGCAGGGTGATGATCAAATCGGCGTTTTCCATTTGATGGGTCAACCGGGGCGCAAAGGGATTCACGCAGCCGGACAGCAGGAGGACCGGAGCAAGAAGCAGAATATTTCTTTTCAAATCCTGCATATAAACAAGACCGCAAAACAGATGTGATCCGGCAGCGAACGATGGGATGATCTTCAGCCGCTGCAAAACAAAGCATCAATATGCTTCCGCCGACCCGCGGCAGCATGCGGGCAATGCCCTGGCTTACAGATTGAGGCTCTCCTGCAGTGAGCCTCCGGGGAATCTTCGATTGGCACGGCAAAAGACATCTGTCCTTGCTCCCTTATGCCGGGGCAAACTTAAGGGCAATGTCCTCTCCGGCAGATAGAAGCTCCCAGGCAGCAAGCTGCCGGGTAAGTTTCGATCTGTAAGGATGAAGACGTTTGGATTCGCTCGCTTAACACCCGGCAAGCTCAAGGGGAATGCGCACGCTGTCCGATTCAGCGGAACCATCCCCTCATCCTTTCGGCCTCCTTCATGAACGATCCCCGCGCCCTGAAAGTTTCTATTCCTGAAAAAATAAAAGGCAGATTTTGCTGCCTTTTTCAATGAACGCTCCCCTGAAAGACCACTCTTTCAATGAGGGAGCGGGTGCAGGGATGATTTCACCCGGAAAGAGACGAAACGTTTCACTCTCCCCGCCCGGGCGTGGAAACAGTATGCGGCGTATCCGTCCCTTTTTCTGTGGAAAAGACCTTCGCCCTCAAGCCGGTTCAATCCGCTCCTGCCGTATCACAGATTATCAATGATCGCAGCGCCGAATTCGGAGCATTTAAGCCGGGTTGCTCCCTGCATCTGGCGCTCAAGGTCATAGGTGACCCGTTTCTGCTGTATGGTTTTTCCGATTGCGTTTTTGATCCTGACTGCAGCCTCATTCCATCCGAGATGCTCCAGCATCATGACTGCGGAAAGGATCACGGATGAAGGATTCACCCTGTCCTGGCCCGCGTACTTGGGCGCAGTCCCGTGCGTGGCCTCAAATATGGCGATGTCGTCGGAAAAATTGGCTCCGGGTGCGAGCCCGAGACCTCCGACCTGGGCTGCACAGGCATCGGAAATATAATCCCCGTTGAGGTTCGGCGTGGCAATGACGTCATATTCGTCCGGCCGGAGAAGCAGCTGCTGAAACATTTGATCCGCGATCCGGTCCTTGATCAGGATTTTTCCTTCCGGAACCTTGCCGCCGTGAACCTCGCCGACCTCTTTCTCGGTCACGGTTTGATCCCGGAATTCCGTCCGGGCTAATTCATAACCCCAGTCCCGGAACGCGCCTTCCGTGAATTTCATGATATTGCCCTTGTGCACCAGGGTGACGGACCGGCGTTTTTGTTCCACGGCGTATTGAATCGCCTTGCGCACCAGACGCCGGGTGCCGGAAATACTGATCGGTTTAATGCCTACACCTGAATCCGGCCGTATCGTTTTCCCGAATTCAGCCTTCATGAACCCGATCACCTTCTCCACGTCCGGCGTCCCCTGTTCGAACTCAATGCCGGAATAAACGTCCTCCGTGTTCTCTCTGAATATAACCACGTCCAGCTTTTCCGGCTCCTTGACAGGACATGGGACGCCGGTGAACCACTGGACAGGCCTGACGCAGGCATACAGGTCCAGCGTCTGCCGGAGTCCCACATTCAGGCTCCTGAACCGCTGGGTCACCCAGGCGGATCCGCATTTCACGCATTTATCCGGCCTTTTGTCGTTCAAGTCATTTTGTTCCGCGGCGCATTCGAGGCAGACATACTTGAACCCTCCGACAGGCGTCGTCAGCGGCCCTTTGATGGCGACCTTGTATTCCCGTATGGCATTCAACGTTTCCTCGGGCAGTACGGTATCGATCCCGTAGCGTTGAATGGCCGACAGACCGGCATGGACGGGGAACCAAACGATTTCCTTTTTTCCCCCGTAGCATTTTTTGACTGCCGCGTCCAGCACAGGCTGTGTCGCTTTCCAGATATCCGGCCCTGTCCCGTCTCCTTCAATGAAAGGAATGACCGGCCGGTCCGGGACCGTTAGTTTGCCGCTTGAAACGGAAATAACGTCGCCTTTTTCCGGTTTTTTCAACTTCTGATAAACGGGCATAAACCTCTCCTTGAAAATAAAGGATCCCTAAAACCTGCAGACAAACCTGATTCGCCTGAATCCGGCTGCGAACACATCCCCTGCCGCCTGTCGTTCTATCTTTTAAATCTGGCTTTTAGCGTAAGACAGGGATCCGCCCGCATGAATGATGGCGATATCCCTTTCCGAAAGAGAATGGGAGACCGGGATTTCGATGCCCTGGGTTTTATTCAGGATAACGAGTGGTTTTTGAACCAGGTTGCCGGCCTTCATTTCCAGAACATCGCCGGTGCAGATGTGATCATAGCCGGATTCCTCCTGAAACACGAGAGGCAGAATCCCGAAATTGATCAGATTGGCAAGGTGTATTCGCGCGAACGATTTTGCCAGCACGGCCTTGACGCCCAGAGCCATGGGAGCCAGCGCGGCATGTTCGCGGCTGGACCCCTGCCCGTAATTGGAGCCTCCCACGATGAATCCGCCTCCAGCCGCCCTCGCCCTTTGTGCGAAGGTCGGATCCACGGCTTCGAAGACAAATTCCGAAATGGCCGGGATGTTGGATCTCAGAGGCAGGATTTTGGAACCTGCAGGCATGATATGGTCTGTCGTGATGTTGTCGCCCACCTTGATCAGAACCTGCCCTTCGATCCTTTCCGGAAGCGGGCCCCGGACAGGCAGGGGTTTGATGTTCGGCCCGCGGATGACTTCCACCGATTCGCCAGAATCCAGCGGAGGGATGATCATGGAATCATCCAGGGGAAACAGCTTCGGGATTCCTGGCGGTACTGCCTTCAGGCCCAGGTCCCGGGGATCCGTGACGGATCCGGTCAGGGCTGCCGCAACAGCGGTTTCCGGACTGCACAGGTAAACACCGGCCGAACGGGTGCCGCTCCGGCCTTCAAAGTTGCGGTTGAACGTCCTCAGGGACACGGCATGGGAGGGCGGGGAAAAACCCATGCCGATGCATGGCCCGCAGACATTTTCGAGAATGCGGATGCCGGACCGGATGATGGCGTCCCATTCGCCCCTTTCCATCAGGGTCCGGACGACCTGTCTGGATCCCGGCGCCAATGCTGCGGAAACGTTCGGATGGACATGGCGTCCCCGCATCATCCGCGCGATCATGGAAAGATCCCGGAACGAAGAATTGGTGCAGCTCCCCAGGGCAACCTGATGCACCGGTGTACCGTTGAGATCCCGGACCGGCACGACCTGGTCCGGCATATGAGGTTTGGCAATGAGGGGCTCAATATCCGCGAGATGGACTTCAAGGATTTCATCATATGCCGCGCCCGGATCAGCGGAAAGGGGTTGGTACGCCTCCGGCCGTCCCTGGGCTTTCAGAAATTGCAATGTTTTCGCATCGCTCGGGAAAAGGGAGCTGGTTGCGCCCAGCTCCGCGCCCATGTTGGTGATCGTGGCCCTTTCCGGAACATCGAGGCTTTTCACGCCTTCCCCCGAATATTCCAGTATTTTCCCCACGCCTCCCTTGACCGTGAGCCTTCGCAATATCTCGAGAATGATATCCTTGGCAGATACAAAACGGTTGAGTTTGCCGGTCAAGCGCACATTGACCACAGCCGGCATATTCAAATGGAAGGGCCGTCCGGCCATGGCAAGGGCGACATCAAGCCCCCCTGCGCCTATGGCCAGCATGCCGATGCCCCCGGCCGTAGGTGTGTGACTGTCCGATCCCAGCAGGGTCTTGCCCGGAATGCCGAACCGCTCCAGGTGAACCTGATGACAGATGCCGTTTCCGGGTCTTGAAAAATGGATGCCGTACCGGGCTGCCATGGACTGCAGAAACCGGTGGTCGTCGGCGTTTTCAAATCCGGATTGAAGCGTATTGTGATCCACATAGCTGACGGCCAATTCATTCCTGACGCGAGGCAGTCCCATGGCCTCGAACTGGAGATACGCCATGGTCCCCGTGGCATCCTGGGTTAAAGTCTGGTCGATGCGCAAGGAAAGCGGGCTTTTGGGATTTGTGGATCCCTCAACCAGATGTTTTTGTATTATTTTTTGGGTGAGATTCAGGGCCATAAAAGCGCTGGCAAACAGTCATGACGATTAAAGCGTTTTACGTCCGATTTCTGTCCTGCTTTTCTTGCTTCCAAGATGCATCTTTCGCAGGGCCTTCCACACGGCAAGCCTGCTGATTTTGATGTTGCCGTACGAATCGGTTTGCAGGATTTTGGCGATCTGGGCTGCGCTCCAGGAAGGATTTTCAAGTGCGATTTTCCGGATCAACTCTTCCAATCCGGCGTTTTCCGTCTCGCTGACCGGTGAGGCCTGGAGTTTTTCCTCCTTCTCCACCATCTCCAGTTTCTCCTTCACCACCTCTTCCTCTATGACGGGCATCATTCCGTTTCCATGGTCGAAATCCCTGATCGCCTGCTCGATGGTATCGAAAGCCTTGAGAATATAATGAAATTCCAACAGCTCGAATACTTCGAACACATCCGGAATCATCCTGGCCAGCTTGAGGTCCCCGCCCCTCTCCCGGATACCCTTGATTTCGCTGATAAAAATTCCCCAGCCTGCGCTTGAAATATAATCGACGCTGTTCAGGTCAATGATGATCCGGAACACGCCTGCCTTCAGCAAACCATCAAGCGCGCGTTCAAGTTCCGATGAGGTGGTCGTGTCGATATATCCGCCTACACGGATGATTGAAATATCGCCCTGGGATCCTGTTTTATCCACTGAAACCTGTATGCCTTCCATGCCGCCTTCTCTCCTGCTCGGATTTACCTTGATCTGAAGCCCTTGCATCCTCTGTTGCGCATCCAGCTGTCAGACCGGCGTTTTTGAAGAAAATGCGCCTTCCTTTTCAGCAGCGCCGCTCATCCCCGGGCTGCAGGCCTCTTCCCGCGACCCCGCCGGGCCTTCGGCCTTTGCCCCCGTTCCGCGCGGAAGGCTTCTCCTTCATGGAAAAAACCTTGCTCTTCCCCAGAAATCCCCGGGGGGAATGTTCAAGCCGTCCAATGCAAATGTAAAGGAAAATAGAGAATTTGTCAACCTGTTTCGTGTCAAAGGGTCCTCTGCCGGATCACGCGCTGCATGCGCTTGATCCGCTCGATGATGTCCGTTCTTTCCGGATTTCGCTTGAGGACCTCACCCCATTGCCAGACCGCTTTTTTATAATCGCCCTGATTGGCGAAAATCACACCGAGATTTTCCAGAACCTGTATGTTGTCAGGGTCCAATTCGCGCACTCTTTCATAGGCTTTCAGGGCCTTTTCCAGCTGGCCGAGCCTGAAATGGGCGTCTCCCAGATAGAGATGACCTTCAACGGATTCGGGCCATAACTCCAGGGCTTTCTTGAACTCTTCAATGGCCTTGGCATAGAATCCTTCCTTATAAAACCATTGTCCGGAATCGAGGAATCTTTTCATGTTGAGCTGTCGGACCTCGATTTTCATGGCCTCGGTTTTTTCATCGCCGGAATTCATCCCGTTCCGGTGGTCGAAGCCGAGTTCCTTGACCAGATCCATGAAACCGCCGTTCTCGCCGGCCCTTCCCGGTTTCAGGGAGTCCGGCGGACCTGCATCACCGATGTCTTCAGACAGCAGCGATTCCGCGGCGGAACCGGACCATTGATCGAGTACCTTTTCCTCATCGCTGACATAGGAGGATCCGGAGTCATCCACGGACAGGATATCCTCGATATCCATCCATTCCTCAGAGCCCTTCCACGATTCATCCGGGGAGACGTCATCAAGCGAGTCCCCGGTCAGCATGTTCATGAACTCGTCTTCGCCCGCAGCCGTATCTTCCCCGGTAGGCCGCGTGACCTCCGCCTCCTCATCCGGCATTCCCTTTGAATGCTCTTTACCGCGTGGTAAACTCTCCCCCGTTTCGAATGCATCTTCAAAAAAGAAATCTGAGATATCCTTTTCGTGATCCGCTTCGGCCGGGATCCCCTGCTCCGGTTCGTCCCATTCCATCATTTCCGGGCTTTTCTGCTCCTGCCGCTCCGGGGCGATTTCCTCAACAAGGTTCTTTTCCGGACCGGCTGCCTGGGTGAAATCCGCTTCGGATTTTTCCTTCATTTCAATCGCGGCAGGCTTCTCAAGGGCGCCCTCGACGCCCGAGGATATGGCCGCACCCTCGTCCGGAGCCGGGCCTGCGGCAGCGTCCTTTGATGCGAAAGCCGGTATGTCGATTTTTCTCTTGATGCCATCCGAAATGATCACTTTCCCGTCCAGGGTCAGGAACGGCGTTCCGGGGGGCTTGAGTCTTTTACCCCTGGCGCCTCTCTCGACAAAGGCGGCCCGCAATTCCTTTGTATTCAACCTGGATCTTACCAATTCGTCATAAATCCTGCTTTCATCGATACGGGTCTTTCCATACTTCTCCGTCATGAGCTCCTCGCTGATCTTCTTCGGACCCCAATCGGGATTTTCCTTGATGATATTGTAGATTTTCGCCTTATCCTCTATGCTGATGTGCTTTTCCTCAATTTCCGACCTCAGGATCTGTTCCTTCAGCCCGTCCACTCCGAACGCATCGTACCGCTTTCTGTATTTATAATAGGTGGAAGTAGAGACGCCGGCTTTTTTGCAGGCTTCCTTGACGGACATCCCTTCCTGGAGAATATGCTGCATCAGCCTGGATCGTACATTGAAAAGCACATCCTCGGCCTTTAATCTTTCCCGGATGGCGACCAATGTGATGTCGTCGCTCTGGGCATACCCGCCCGTGAACATGGCGATTTCCTGGCGGATCTTTTCCACGAGGGGATCCACCTTAAAGGCCCCGAATTTCCGGATGATGGAAAGAAACCGCTCCTCTCCGTAACGGTCCCTGTGGGTATTCATGGCCTCGGTGATGCCGTCCGTATAAATCAGGAGAATATCGTCTTCCCTGAGCTGGATGTTGTCCGATTCGATGGATCTTCTAAACAGGGTCCGGTCCGGAAGATTGATGCCTATCGGAAATCCCTTGGGATTGAGATAATAGCTCTTCTGGGTTTTCCCCCTGTACAGGATCATGGGATTGTGTCCGGCGCTGGCGTAATTGATGGTCCTGCGCTTGGAATCCAGAATGATGTAAAAGACGGTGACAAACATCCCTCTTTTCATGTCATTGAGGACAAAATCATTGACCCTGGACAGTACATCCGCCGCGTTCTTGTTGCCCCTTGCTTCTGTTCTCAGGGCGGTGCGGATCATCGTCATGATCAGGGATCCGGGCACTCCCTTGCCGGACACGTCCGCCACGACAATGCCCAGCGTGTCCTTGTCCACTTCAACGAAGTCAAAATAATCCCCACCCACTTCTTTCGCGGCTTCATAATAGGATGCAATTTCATATCCCTCGATGTCCGGGAACTTGGACGGCAGGAGGGTGTGCTGTATTTCCTGCGCGACCTGCATCTCTTTCTGAAGCCGTTCCTGTTCCGCCAGGTTCTCCTGTGATTTTCTGAACTTCTCCGTGATGTCGTTGAAGGCCATCGCGATTTCGCCGATCTCATCGGAGCCGTCGAATTCCATTTCATCCTGCACCTCGCCGTGGCCGAGCGCCCGGACCCATTTGGCCAGCCTCTTGAACGGGCTCATGGTAATGTAAACCAGGCCGAAAATTCCGGCGTATCCGATGATCAGCGCCAGCAGGGTGCTTCCCAGGATGCGGCGGCGTGAGGCGTTTATCTTCGAGTCGATGTAGGATTTGTCCAGAAGAATATGAACCGTCCCGAGCGGGGAGGGCGTTTCATATACCCGGTTCCAGGCCGGCATGGTGACATCATAGACCCATTTCCCCTTCGTCTTTTTCGGCCACTGATAGACCAGCTCCCCCTGAATCACATTGTAGAGATCCGATATTTTATAGGCACGTATATTGGGTGCGCTCAAGCGCGCTCCGGACGGCTCCCGGAATACCGCGAACGCCGCATCCGTCCCCAGGACGGCGGCCCCCTGGATGGCGTTCAGGCTGTCGAGGACCAGCACCTCGGCGATCCACGGCGTATTGTCGTCATGGAATGTCTTCGAAAGCTGGAACAGATCGGCAAAATTTGATTTCGCCAGATGAATCAGGGCCTGGTCCGCCAGAGTCCTCGCCAGGGCATTGCCGCGCTGAAAATATTCTCCCACCACCCTGCCGCTGAGGCGGTTGTAATTCCACAGGGAGACAGAGAGAACGATCACCGTAAAAACAACCGAAGCGATAAGTGAAAACCGGGTCTTCATCGTGAAGGCCAGATCCGGCATCGCGAGATTGACCCTGGGAGCGCGGGACCGGCTCTTGGTCAGCCGGAGTTCATTGCCTTCCTCCGTTTTCCGGAAATCGATCGTATCAATGACCCGCCGGATGATAAAAATGCCAAGCCCGCCCTTTTTGCCGATCTCGACATATCGCTTCAAATCCGGATCCTGAACGTTTCGCGGATCGAACGCATGGCCCTGATCGATCAGTGAAACGGTTACGGTCTTCTGACGGATGATCATCCGCACGGTGATCTCGCCGGGCCAATCCCGGTAAGCATGACGGATGATATTGGTACCCGCTTCGTCAATCGCCAGCTTGAATGCGTTGATGACCCTCTCGGAAACACCGAATTTCCTGCCGAACTGCGTGATGGCGTCCCGCATTTGTCCGAGATAATCGATCTCTGCGGGGAATTTCCATTCCCCTCTTTTAACTCCTCTGAACATGGATGTCCGTCGGCCCCTTAAGGTTTCCGGTAGATCTCCAACTTGTCCTTCGCAGCCTGAATGGCTTCAAGCAATTTGATGTTGTGAGGCTCCTTTTCAAGCGCCTTTTGCCAGACGTTCAGGGCGTCCTCATACTGGCCCTTGCGATATAAATCCAATCCCTGCTGGAATTCCCTGAGGGCCTCCCCCTGAAGCTCGTTCTGAGGTTCTGCCGCCTTGGCCGAGGACCTGGCCACAGCGTTTCGGTATAGATCCTGGGCGCGCACGTCTTCCGGTCTTGCATCCACGGCCTTTTTCAGGAATGCGGCCGCTTCATCGAACCGGCCCTTCTGATACCGCTGCAGTCCGGCCTGGTAATTCGAGATGAAATCCATGGTCCGGTCCAGGCTCCGGATTTCCGCCTCGATCCTGGATTTCAGTGCCGGATCGCCCTCGGACTGGGCTCTTGCCTTCTCGAGTATTTTGTACGCCTCGGAGTGCTTCTCCTGCGCGATGAGGCGTCTGGCCTCTGAAACGGAGGCGTTGACCTTTCGTTCCAGTTCATTTTTCGCATTTTGGATATAGGTCTGAATCTGCTGATTCTCCGGGTCCTTCTGCAGCGCTTCCGTCCATTTCTCGATCGCCCTCTGGAATTCCTCCCTCGACACGGCCTCCAGACCTTCATTGAACCGTTGATTGATGAAGCTGTTGTCGAGCTCGCGCTGTTCCCTCTCCCGCGCCGCCTGAATGAGTTCATCCTCGCGTTTCTTGAGAAGCGCCTGTTCGTTTCCGGCGGTTTCATCCAGAAGGTTTTGCACTTCCTGATTGGAAGGATCCTCCCTCAGGGCACGGCCGAACTCAAGCCTCGCGTTGAAATATTCCCCCGCTTCCAGATATTTTTTACCGGCTTGTATGCATTCCTGAATGCGGGCTCTTCGATCCGCTTCCACCTGCTCCTGGGTTCTCCTTTGTATTTCCTGCTGTTTCCTGAGCTCCGCGAAACGGATTTGCTCGGGGATGCTTCTGCCGATATGAAAGACAAGGGAAAAGCGGTGGCTCTGAGGATGCAGCCGTTTGTCCCCGAACTGCTGCATGGCATAGTCCAGCTGGGCGGTTCTCAATCTCAATCCGCATCCAAAAGTCATCCTCTTGCTGTCGTACCCTATCCTGAGGCTGGCCCGTTTTTGAATCCGGTATTCCATCCCGGCATGGAAACGCTGTCCGGCAAATTCAGGTTTCTCGTAATCCGCGAGCACCATGAGCCGGTCCGCCCCGTTTCTCAGGAAAAAACCCTTGGCCAGTCCCACGCGCAGGCTGCGGGGTATGGATTTCTGCGATTGCGCCAGGTTCATCCGGCTGATCACATTGAAAAACGCGCATCCGAGGTACAAATTTTTCAACGGGCCGCCATCAGCCTGAAAGCGGTGGTGCACACCGAGATCCAGGCCGAAGCCGTTGTAGGAATCCATTTCGCCGTACACCTGGCGATGGGCGCTGAATCCGGCGCCGGCGGAGAAACCTCCTGCCAGCGGCGTTGCATAGGCCACCGAAAATTGGCCCCACCACCATCCGAATTCCCCCATCCGCATGGGAACGCCCTGTACATACTCCCAGTGGGAAATCCCGCGAATCCCGATGTAATTGACGCCGACACCCATGGTTCCGCTGTTCAGGGTCGGATGGACATATCCCAGGGAATGGTACTGCACGCCCTCGGAGAAGGAGGTATAACTCAGGCCGAAACTTTTTTCCTCGGCAACCCCCATGCCCCCCGGATTCCAAAAAAAGGCTGTGGGATCATCCGGAAAGGCGGCAGCCGCATTTCCGAGACCCATGAATTTTGCCCCGATCCCGATGGCAAAAGGCGTCTCGACGCCTCCGCCCTGTGCGGGCAGGCCGGGGACAAAGGCCAGAATGCCGAATAGGCATGGGAGGACGAAGAAAAGCCTCGCGCGCCGTAAAGGCCGCTGTCTATGAAAGCAAAGCAAAATCACCTCATGACCGCAATTTTATTTTTCAAGATTTTACCGCCGCCCGTTTCCATCATCAGGATATAGACGCCGTTCAGCACCTGCCTGCCCTGATCATTGGCCCCATCCCAAATGATCTCGTGAGATCCGGCACGCCCCAAAAGATCCGAGGCCGTAAAGGACCGGGACCAGACCGGATCTCCGACAAGCGTGAAAATCCGGAGGGAAACCGGAACGTTCTCTTCCAGATAGTAGGTGATGGTGGTCGTTTCCTTTCCCGGCTTCCCAAAAGGATTGGGGCAGTTCCAGAGCCGGGGTTCGGTTTCCGGATTGTAGATTTTTTTAGCCTGCGACTCGATGGGCTCCAGGTCCTCGCCTGCCGGCGTCTGCACCGGGACGGATCGCTTCGTATTGGCGTCCCTGGCTGCCACATGACCGCTTCCACCGATCCCGATCCTGAAATAATCGGTATGGGTTTGAGCGGCCACATCCCCGATGACCATCAATTCGATGAATGCATCGACCGAAATATTGACTTCATCCAGCAGGATCATCAGCGGATTCGCGGCAGGCAGCCGGCTCAGCGAACCGAATACACGCGTTGTATCATTCCTATCCACGATGCGTATCGCTTCGAGGCCGTCGCTTGGACTGATTTCTTCACCGTTGATATTGACGACTTTCAGGGAAATGCTTTCAATGTCGATGTCATGATCGCCGCCCAATCCCCTGTTTTCCAGTTTGAGCGCGAGCAGATGGACATTTTTCTGCCCCGGTATGAGGGTGGGGGATCCTTCCGACGGCATGGTTGTGGCGGAAACCGCAAGCCAGGCGCCGACCAGGGTGACGGCGACCGAAGGATTCTCGGGCCGTATTGCAGCGGACGTATTGGTATTTTCATCCTGCGGAACCTGATCCCATTGCGCCTTGATGCTGACCGCGGCACTGTTCGGATTGACCGGCGCGGTGATCGCCCAGACGGCTTCCCCAACCTGCAGGGTCTTGGTCGCAGGATCGCCGGTCAGGTACCCTTCGGGAAGCGGCAACAGGGAAACAGCGGCCATACCGATTGTGTCCGCCTGTCCGCCGTTCAAAACGCGGACCCGGACCTGAAATTCCTGTCCCAGGGAAACCGTCCCGAACAGCGCCGCCTCCTGAGGAGCCGTAATATCCATCATCATGGAAAGTTCGGCCTTTTCGACCGTTTGAACCACGAGTATCTGGGTCGGCGCAGTAATGGGTACATCCGGCTGAAGGGCATCGACCCCCCAGGTCGCAATGATCAGCGTGTCATCGGGAGAGGCAAACTCCGGCGCCCGGATCTGCCAGAAAATTTCCCCGGAAGAAACTCGCTTCTCCAGATTGTCTGCGGTCTGAAATCCCATTGGAAGCTGTATTCTGCTCGTGATGTCCGTCGCATTGTTCCAGGTGACAGCGGCTCTGACGACGAAGGTCTGGCCGGTTGAGAGGATTCTATCCGCCGCGCCGGCCGGGGACGCGATGGAAAGAACGGTTTGGATCTGGCTGGATATGATGGACACGTCCGCATAAACCGTCTGAACATCGACGAGGGCCGGCGTGTTCGTGTTTTTCTGATTGGGAATTTGTTCCAGCACGACGATGATTCTCTCCTGGTTCTTCGTCGTGCCCGGAGCCCTGATTGACCACGAAACAGGCTCTCCCAGACCGATGGAAAGGGTATCGCTCTCGGACAGGAGCTGAAAATCCCTGGGCAGCTTGATGCGGACCCGGCCCCTATCCGACAGGGAGGCCGTCCCAATATTTTGAAGAGATACGGAAAGCGAGAATTCCTGATTGAGCGAATAGACGCCGCTGGCCGGATCCAGTTCCGTGGATATGTTGAGTTTGGCGGGCTCCTGGACGAACACCGCCGCAGTCGCATCCTCGGAAGGCCCGACTGGAGCCTTGAGTCCGGAACTTTCGTAAACGGCGTTGATGATGGTGGCCGTAAAGGTTTCAGGGGAAGCTTCCTGATTCATGGCTGTGATGGAGTACCAGATCGAGTCCCGCACCGAGGGTCTGAGCAGGGAGATCGTCCCCACAGGATTTTCAATAACGGATGACCGGTTCGAACCGAGCCGGATTTGAATATCCTTCAAGGTGTTACCGAGACCGTTATGCACGATGACCAGGATCTGGAAGCCCTGCCCCTTGTTGACATACCCATTCCCCGCCTCAGTCCTGTTCAGGGTTTTGACCTGCGTGGAAATGATCCGGAATTCCTGAACGTCCACCACCGTGACACTGGCTTCGTTGGCATCGGTATGTCTTGTCTTGTCATTCCGGTCCGAACCCTGGATCTGGGCATTGATGAGAACCTGGCCGCCCAGACGGCCGGTTGAGGTGACGGTATAGATCAACGTGTCCGTGAAGCCGGGCCGCAGGGCCAGGCCGCCCTGTTTCAATCCGGTAGGCGCCACCACACCATAGTCGGACCTGAACAGGCCGTCGATGCTGAAATGGAGGTTTTCAGCCTTCGGCGCATCCAGATCCAGAATCGCGCCTCCTGAATTGGTCACAGGGACCTTGATTTTCCATGGATCCGCCTGTCCGCCCAGCAAGCTTGTTTTTGATGTCACCAGGGAGCCCACTTTGAAATTCACGGGATTTTGAATGACTGCCCGCGCAGTATCGTCCGGCGATTCCTCGTCCACGATCAGTGAGCCTGTATTTTCGGCAAATCCTTCGGCGTCAATCTGGAAGATTTCCAGGTTCTTCGGCAGGACAGAGGCGGTGCCGGCATAGAGCAACTGTACGGTTTCTCCGCCGGGCAGAACATCCACATTCCTCAAAACCGGGAATACGGACTGGCCGTTGGACTCGAGCTGTACCTGCAGGTCCCGGATGGCATCCGCACCTGTATTTTCCAGCACAGCCTGTATGGTGAAGGGTTGGGAGACATTCACATAAGGGGCATTGGGCGCCAGGTTTTTGACACTCTGTATCCGGAGTTGGGCCGGAAACTCGACTGTCACGACAGCACTGCCCGAACCCTGAGTGTTGATGTTGATGATGCGCCCCGTGTTGAGCTCTCTTCCGGAGAGGATCATGTTTATCGAGCATCCGCCCACTGCATTGGATCCGGTTTTTTCGACAATATAGGTCAGGGTATCTGTGGAATGGCCTGCGAGCCGCCAGGATCCGCCTCGAAACGCGTCAGGCCTGGTCACCATCCACCCGGATCCCAGGCTGAAAGAAATATTGGTTTTCAGCAGGCTTGAATCCACCAGAACCGTGCTCCCCCCCCTGTTGGCGATCACCGCCGAAATCCACCAGTTTTCCTGCTGGCCGGAAGAGGCTTCGTTCTGGGACGGGACAAGCCGGTCGATGGACAGCTGAGCCGGACTCTGCGCATCCAGATAAGTCAATGTGTCTGCGACAAGAGTTCCGCCCGTCGCGGTGTTTTGAAGAGAAATTTCTCCTTTGAGGGTCAGGGCGCCAGATCGATGACCGGTTTTCGGGATTCGGATCAGAAGAGAGTCTGTTGTGCCGCCGTAAAGGGTGTCGCTCCAGGTACCGAGGAAAATGTCGGTAAACAGCACCGTGTAGTCCGTCTGAGGCTGGCCATCTACGAAAAAACGAAGGACAAGGCTGTCCAAAACCGCATCGGCACTTCCCAGGTTGTGGACATTCATCTTGATGAACCAGTTCACCGTCTGATCGGTGGTGACGGCACTGATCGGCGTGCTCATGTCTTCAGCGACCGCCTGGAATTGCGTGACCGCAATACCGGGCGCCGCGATCACCTCGAAGCTGTTTGAAACACCTGAGGGGATCGGCAGGGAGGCCCCGGTTTGCGTGACTGTGATCGTATTTCCGGATCTTGTGCCATATACCGTGACACCGCCGGACCACTGGCCCGACACGAAAGAACCGCTCACGGCGGGCTGAATCGTCCCCGAAAGGTCCGTCAGGTTCACCGTACCGGTAAAATCCGTTGCCGTGTTGTCGTATATGTCCCGGGCTGTCACATGAAGGGTAAAAGGCCCTCCATCCACCTGTATGCCGATCGGGTCGATCGCAAAATGATGGACGGCCCCCGGCCTCACGTTAAAAGAATTGGATAGCCCCGTCTGGCCGCTTCCGTTGTCCACCTGGATACGGATATCATTCCCCGCGCTGGACAGGGTGACGGGTTGCGTCAGAACGCCGTTGTTGAACGCGGTGCTATTCTGCGGCGTGATGGTATGGGTGTCATCGTCCAGGTTGACGATGCCCGTGAATCCGGTGGCCGTATTTCCATAGGCATCCTTTGCGGTCAGCGTCAGGGGAAACGGCGTCCCCGCGGTCTGCGGGCTGGAAATGATCCCAACCTGGAAAAGGTTTACTGGCGCCGGTATCACATTGAAAGAATTGGATGTCCCGCTTTTCCCTCCGCCTGTGACGGTCAGGGAATTGGAGGCCTGGGATTTCGTGATGATTACGGGGCCGCTCCATTGCCCGGATGTAAAAGTGATCTGGGCATTGTCATTCGTGGCCGTTTCATCCGCCAGGTTCGCCGTGCCGTTGTACTGGGTCACCAGGTTGCCGTTGGCGTCCCTCGCCGCAATGGAAATCGTGAAAGCCGTGCCCGCCTGTTGCGTTGCGATGGATGAGAGCACGAAATGATCGACTTCGCTGGGCGTCACATCAAATGCATTCGACGCGCCGGTCTCGCTTCCGCCGGTCCGGATGACCTGGATGACGTCATTGGCCTGGGTTTGTGGAATGGTCATGTTGCCTATCCAGACCCCGTTGTTGAAGGCGGCGCTTGTCGACGGATTGATGGAGCCGGATCCGGAATGGGTGATGGTGACCGTATTGGATCCCCCGTTGAACCCGGTGACCGTGTTCCCGTTGGCATCCACCGCTGTCACCCGTATCGCGAACGGCATGCCCGTGGCCTGATCGGGGATGTTGTCTATTGTGAAATGGTGAAGAACATTGGGAACAACATTGAAATAATTGGAAACGCCCGTATGTCCGGAGCCGTCGCTCGCCGTGACGGCAACGTCAATCGCAGCCTGGTTGATCGTCACGGTCTGCACGCGCACGCCGCCTGAAAAAGCGCCGCTTGTCGCAGGATTCACCGTGACCGCCGGGGATGACAGGGAAACCGTGCCGTTGAATCCCGTCGCTGTATTGCCGTACGCATCCTTTGCTGTGATCGTCAGGGTGAAGCCGGAGCCGGCTGTTTTGGGACTGGATAAATTGTCTATTTCAAAACGGTTGATGGCTGCCGGATTCACGTTGAACAGGCCGGATTGACCGCTTTTGCCGAGCGCCGTCACGGTCAGATAGTCCCCGGTCCGGGCCTGCGTCACGGAAAGATTGCCGCTCCAGACACCGGCTGCAAAGGTCACCTGCTGGGCGCTGAGCGTGCCGGTCAGGTCCGCGATGTTCGCCGTGCCGCTGAATGATGTGACTGTGTTGTTGCCGGCATCCTGCGCGGTGATGGTCAGGGAAAAGGCTGTGCCCGCCGTTTGACCGCCTCCGATGGAGGAAAAGACAAAATGATCAACGGTGCTGGAGATGATGTTGAAGGGATTGGAAATGCCGGAATGTCCGGCTCCATCCTGAACCGTGATCCGGTCGTTGGACTGCGTCTGGGAAATGGATACGGTGCCGTTCCAAACGCCGTTCGAAAAATCCCCGCTCAGTGCCGGCGCCAGGACACCGGTCCCCGAATGGGTCAGGTCCACGCGCATCCCGGGTCCGCTGAAGGAAACCGCGTTGTTTCCGTACGCGTCCAGCGCGGTCACCGTGATCAGAAAAGACGTCCCGGCCGATTGATCGCTGATGCCGGCAATGGAGAAACTGTTCACGGAGGCCGCGACGACATTGAAATACCCGGTCGTCCCGTTTTGCCCGCCGCCTGAAGCCTGTATCTGAATATCGGTATCCGCATCCGTGATCACC
>JAFGEX010000410.1 GCA_016931355.1 bacterium | reverse complement strand
GGAGCATTTCTGCATGCCTGCGCATTCTGATCTCTGCTGGCATTATCCCCAGCCCCCCTGTCGCGTATGATCTTTTCGGCTTTCTTCTGATGCCCTGCTGCTTGCTGCGATGCGGTTCATCCGGGGATCCCTTGATCCAGAAAAAACGGGGCATGGTTCGAGGTGAAATGGGGAGGCGTTTTTTTCAATATATTCCGTATCGCCGGATGACGGCTGAATGTCCGTGACAGGAAACGCCGGACAAGGGCCCTTTTCCATTCGCGGGGATGCTCGAAATCCGCGTAAAAAGACAGGTCGCCCTCATAGAAAGGCTTTATTTTCAATCCCTCCGCTGCAGCGCTAAACCGCGGCAGGTTGAAGATCGCCGCGTTGATGAAACCGATATGCTCCGAGTGCCGCAGGACGAAATCCATTGTTTTTTGAGCTCTCTCTTCATCCTCCCAGGGCGTTCCGAACAACAGGTAAACATATGCGGCGATGCCCGCCTTTTTTAAATTCCTCAGGATGAGCGCGGCATCATCCAGGCGAATCCCTTTGTTCATTTTACCCAAGACTTCCGGGTCCCCTGATTCGAGTCCCAGCTTGAGCATGACGCATCCGGATCTGCGGACGGCCAGGCAGTACTCCGGATCCGTCCATTCGCCGGTCATGCGGATATAGCCGTACCAGGGCGAGCCAGGCGGCTTTTTAATCAAGGCCTGTATGAGGGTTGGGGAGAGGGCGTTGTCCAGAAAATGAATCAGCCGCTTGTTTTGACCGGTCCCGGATTGAAGCAACCCTCCGCAGGGTGCGTGGGATCTTCGATCTGCAGGAGAAACGGCATTTGGATCCGGCCGCTCATCCTGCGGCAAGCTCCGGGGGACGTACGCATCGGCGGATTCCAGATAATCCGTGATTTTTGAAGGCGGGATGGACCGGTAAGGAAGATTCTCGGCGTTTTCAGGGCAGAAGGCGCATTTTTTCCACCAGCAGCCTGTCGATGCGGCTACGGGCAGCACTCTGCCCGGCGACCAGTACTCCAGACCTGAAAACGGGGCATAATCCGGAAGCGGCGCTGCAGCAGAATCGTTGTCTTTCCCGAAAACCGATAGGAGCGCGGCTTCGCCCGGTCCCTCCACGCAAAAATCCACCAGGCCGGCGAACGGTTCTTTCCAGCCGGGCAGGCGCATCCAGGAGGTGACGAGTCCCCCGCCGACTGCGATCTTGACGGCTGGAAACCGCGATCGTATTCTGCCGATCAGGGCGAATGCGGGCAGCGCCTGGGACAGGAAGGCGATGGAGATCCCTATCCATTCCGGGCCGGCCGCTTCGATGCGCGGCAG
The DNA here is from genome assembly GCA_016931355.1 of bacterium. Classification (GTDB taxonomy): domain Bacteria; phylum Zhuqueibacterota; class QNDG01; order QNDG01; family JABMRT01; genus JAFGEX01. Next base: position 14,436 of record JAFGEX010000410.1, on the reverse strand, counting down.
AATTTCCTCCTGGTAATAGAGATCATGGGCGCAACGGCCGGGCTCTTCAGCCTGGCGCAGAAGATCCCCGCTCCGGACAGGCGAGAGGGCTGCGTCTCTGTAATCGGCCAGGCCCGGCCTGGACAGGCCTCCGCCTGAGTATTGAACGGCATGGTTCAATTCCCAGACGATGCGGCTGTAATGATCCATGGAATGGAATGCGGAACCGTCCTTCAGGGCCCGGACATCGGCGTCCCGGTTCCGAAGGGCTGCCCTGGTCCGCCTGCTGCCGGATTTCAGGGGCCTGCCGAGAAGGAAAGAGAGACTTTCAAGATTTGCGTCGATCAAGGAAGAGGATACACCCTGCTCCGAAAGAGCCTGATGGAGCACGGCGATTCCAGCCGGGGGTTCGCAGGATTTGGCGCAAGGAGGGAAGATGAGAAGGATGCGGCTCATGTTTTTGAACAGTTCGCTCGAACCGGCGTGATCAGGCGTCCTTGCGCAGGAACTCCATGTCCGTCTCCTCCCTCACGGGGGTTTTCAACGCCTTGAGGAAGAAACGGATCACGAAATAAAGGACAACGCTCCACGTCAATGCCAGTGTAAGCCAGGCACTCCAGGTCATATTTCCTCCTTGGGATGCTTGTGATTTCTCCAGGCTTTGTAAACCAGTACCGCGATGCCGGTGAAGATGAGCAATAAGAACATCCTGGTCGCGGTCACGAACAGCAGCGGCGTGGGCCTGCCGTCCACGAGAAACCGTTTGTCCGCGATCCCCTTGTTGAGCACTGTGCCGAGCACGCTGTCCGGCGCGAGGTTCCAGGACCGGCCTTGCGCCAGCCGCGCAGCTGCAGCCGCCCAGTCCCCGTTTTCCGGTTTGAACATCGAACCCAGAAACACGGCGAGCAGGAAAAGAGGCGTGATGTATTTGATGACGAAGCGGAAGAACACGGGGACTTTGATGTCCGCACCGCGGTTGATTTCCTGCCAGCCTTTGTCCATTCCGAATACCCAGGCGAATACGATGATTTCGATCAGCGCGAATGCCACGAGCGAAAAGGTCCCGGCCCAGAAATCGTACTCCCCGAAGCATCCGGCCCCATAGAAAAGAACGCAGGGCAGGGCCATGGCGAGGCAGATCAATCCGAACAGCAAAGCCGATTTTTTCCGCGGCATGTCGAATTCAACCTGTAGGAAGGACATGACCGGCTGGCCCATGGCCAGGGAACTGGTGATGCCTGCAAAAAACAGCAGCCCGAACCAGGCCAGCCCGCCCAGTGCCGCAAGCAGGGGCCCCCAGTTCTGAAACAGGCTCGGCAGGGTGCGGAAAGCCATCTCGAATCCCACGTTGGATTGCACCCAGTCGAGGCCGAGATAGGCGACCGCGATGGGGATGACGACTGAACCGCCCAGCACGACTTCCACGAATGCGTTCATCCAGCCTGCCGAAGCCGCATTGAGCGCGATATCCTGGTTTTTTTTCACATAGGAGGAATAGACATGGACGCTTCCCATTCCCACGCTGAGCGTGAAAAAGATCTGGCCGGCCGCAGCCAGCCAGATCTTGGGATTGGTCAGCGAAGCGGGTTGCGGCTGCCAGAGAAAATTCAGCCCGATCAGGGCATCATGGGACGCGCCGGAAACGCCTGCCTTGAGGGTCAGGGCGCGCACGGTCAGAAAGATGCCGAACAGGATGAGCAGGGGCATGCCGATCCTGCAGGTTTTCTCAATGCCCTTGCTCACTCCTCTCGAAAGGATATAAATGTTCAGGCTGAGCGTCAGCAGCAGGAAAATGACGGAAATGGGGTTCAAATTGATCAGACCGCCGCTTCCCGTGTCCAGGTACATGCTGAAGAAGCGGGACACTTCCTCCGCGGTCATGCCGGTAAATGCGCCCGTGACCGAGTACCAGACATATCCGAGCGTCCAGGACTCGATGTACACATAATAGGCCGCTATTCCCAGATTAGTAAAAATGCCGAACACGCCGGCGTATTTCAGCGCCCGGCTTTTTCCCATGCAGTCCATCATGCCCGGCACGTGATGCATGCCGTACAGGCCGCCGTGGCGTCCGATGGCCCATTCCACCCACAGCAGAGGTATCCCCATCAGCACGAAGGATATCAGATAGGGGATGATGAATGCGCCTCCTCCGTTCTGAGCCGCCTGCGCGGGGAATCTCAGGAAGTTGCCCAGTCCCACGGCGTTGCCGGCCATGGCCAGAATCAATCCGATGCGTGTACCCCATTTTTCCTGATGCCGGATCATAGGTTCTCCCTATCGAGAAGGTCCGTTTGTTTGATGTCTGTGACCGGGACCCGTTTCCGGTGCGAGGGACAGCAGCATGTCAACCCTGTCCAAGTCCTTGCCGTATTTCCCGCCCTCCCGGTTTTCGAGGGTGCAAACGGGATGTGCGCAGGCGTCAAGGCGGGACCGCAGGGTCCAGAGCCTATCCGCGGATTCTTTGCTGCAGGCGGCGCAGGTGTTGAGGACTGGTGAGTTGCAGATGTCCGCGGTTTCACGGCGGTCCGCCTCTTTCATGGCGCGGATGATTGTTCCTTTATCCGGTTTCCGGTTTTAGAACTGGCCCGTTTTGAGCATCACCAGCGTACAGGCCCGCATGACCGGGATTCCGTTTTCCTCCAGGCGGGATTCGATGATCTCCGATTCAGTCCCCGGATTCAGAATGACGCGTCCGGGCTTGAGGTGGATCATGGCATCCAGCAGCGCTTCGCCGCGTTCGGGTCCCACGTAAACAGTCAACGTATGAGCGGTTTCCGTGATATCCTCCAGCCTGCGGGTCGCGGCAAGCCCCTCGACGGGATTGCCGGCCGGATTGACGGGGATCACCCTGTGTCCGTTTTCCTTCAGCAGGCGGACAGCCTGGTTGGAGTAGCGTTCCGGTTTCGGGCTCGCGCCGAGAACCGCGACGGTCTGCTGCCGGACCTTCTGCTTCATGTTTTATCCCCGGCGATTTTGCAACCTTGCAGGATGATCTTCACCTGGAAGCCTTTCTGGATAGGGGACCTGTTGATGGATCCCGCGGTTTCCGGACGCTGCTCTTTCGCTTCCGGCCGGTTGCGCGGGGCCGGACGGCGCCCCTGACGGAGCGGCCCTTGCCTGGCTGCAAGGTCACGGATGAGACGTACGCCGGATCATGCAAGTCCAGGTCCGGACCGATGAGGCTGGAAATCACACGGCATCCGCGGACGCAGGATCGGGACCCGATGATTCCGTTCAGGACGCTGGAACGCGATTCGAGACGCGAGCCTTCCATGAGAACCGTTTTTTCCGCTGATGCCAGGTCTCCGACGCGGACACCCGCCTGCAGGCAGGCATTGCGGATGACGGCGCCGTACCCGATATACACCGGATTTTCAGCCTCGGAGTCGAGGGTCGCATCCGCGATGCAAAAGGCGCCTTCGATGCGGGCCGAGGCGCCGACAAAGGCGTTTTGGATCAGATGGGTGGACATGATTTTTGCCCCGGATTCCACGACACCGAAATCCAGGCTGCAGGCCTGAATGTATTTACGCCGCCAATCCTCATATCCGGCCTTCGAATGCGCATTCCCCCCGGAAACGAAGGCCTCCGCCAATAGAGGATTCATATCCGCGAACAGGGGAGGAAACGGTTCCTTTTTCACAGCGCCCACCCAAACGGGCCCGCCGTTGCCGAAGGTGCAGGCCGGTTCGCTCGAAAGGGCATGAATCCGGTAAAGGACGGCCCTGTCCCGGATCAGCTGATTGGCCACCAGCCCTGCGTCCTGTATCAGGCATTCGTTTCCGATTTGCGAATTCAGGATGGTGCTGCGCACGATGCCTGCCGGCAATACCGTGCCTGGAAGGAGGGCCGTGTCCCGGCCGGTGAACTGACCGAGCACGCATTCGCCTTCGAATATGCTGTCCCATATCCATTGAACGTTGAAATCCAGGCAGACGCGGATGCGGGTCCAATCCCTGGACCGGTTGCCCTGGTCCTGGAGGCTCCGGATTTCCTCCTGGGTCAGCGGCCGCAGGAGGCCGCCGAAAAGCCATCCGTTCGCTGCATTGCGGCACTGTTCAATGCGTTTGAGGAACCGGGATTGCGCGGTCCGTTCGTGCAGAGATTCGAGAAGCGGATGCATGGATACCTCCAGCCAAAGGACAGGCCTCAACCCGGGGATTTTTCATGTCAGATTTACGCAAACTAATCAAAATTCGCGGGAAATTCAAGTGTTTCTGCGAGCCGGTAGCAGGCCGGGCTGGCTCCCCCTGAATCTGACAGTGAGCGCATTCCCCTCAGGCTTGTCGCGGGGTAAGCGAGCGAATACAAACAACTTTTCCCTGCAGATCGAGGATCCCCCGGCATCTCACTGCCGGGGAGCTATCATCCGACGGCGACCGCATCCCCCGGGGCTTGTGCGTTGTATGCGGGCGGGCAAAAGATCCAGTACGGAGCACGGCATTCGAAGATCAATCCGAATGTCTTTTTCTGTACGAATTGTGGATCCCCCTGCAGCTCATGCCGGGGAGCCTTAATTCTCCACGTACAGGTAGCGTTTGATTTTCTGGGTGGGTGTTTTCTCGAAAGGTTCCGTCTGCTCGATGATGGTGTGTATCCTGGAAAAAGCATTGACACTTGCATTGACCTTGAGGCGTATTTCCTCGAGCAGGGTTTTGATGCGCCCGAGCAATTCCTGTTCGGCGGCATGCCTGCCCTCGTTCTCCCGGTCCAGCCGCTCATAGTCGAGCAGCACCCTTGCCACGAGCTGTTCTCCCCTCCGGAAAACGAGGGATTCCAGAACATAATCGCAGGCATTGAGAGCGGATTCGATCTCCTCCGGATAGATGTTTTCCCCGTCCGGCCGGACGATCACGTTTTTCAGCCTGCCCCTGATGAACAAATATTCGTCCTTGTCCAGGTAGCCGAGATCCCCGGTCTTGAACCATCCTTCAGGGGTCAGCACCTGCGCCGTCCGTTCCGGATCCCGGTAATATCCCTTCATGACCAGGGGTCCGCGTATCCAGATCTCGCCTTCGCCCGTTTGGGGATCCGGATCGTTGATCCGGACCTCCGCCCCCTGCACCGGCCTGCCTGCAGATTGAAACCGCGTCTTCTCCGGCGGTGCGCCGGTTGCCAGGGGCGAGGTTTCGGTCAGGCCGTATCCCACGGCATAGGGGAATCCGGCTTCCCTCAGGAAGGCTTCCACGTCCGGGGCCACGGCTGCGCCTCCGATCCCGAAAAAACGGAGCCTGCCGCCGAAAACAGCCATGAGCTTTCTGCCTGCTTTCCGGAAGATCACCCTGCGCACAGCAGGCAGGGCCGTGAGGGTTTTTAGAATTTTTTTTCTGGATATTTCCGCGAACACGCGTTTCCGGACGATCTTTTCTATGATCAGGGGCACGCTGAGCATGACGGTCGGTTTCACCTGTGCCAGCGCCGGTATCAGAACGCTGGGTGTGGGCGGCTTTTCCAGGTAATGGATGCAGGCGCCCTGCATGACCGGGAGGAGGAAGCCCACCGTATTTTCATAGGCGTGGGAGAGAGGCAGTATGGAAAGAAACTGGTCTTCCTCATGGACATCCTGGACGATGGAGCAGGCGATTGTATTGGACACGAGGTTCCCGTGCGTCAGCATGACGCCTTTTGAATGGCCGGTCGTGCCGGAGGTGTAGATGATGGAGGCGATGTCGTCCGGGCCTGTTTCCCGTTCATGGCCGATTCCGATTTTGTGCGCGGCCTCCCTGATCCTGGCGACATGCTGCCTGCCCTTTGACAGGATGTTCCTGATTTTTTCCCTGCCGCTCTCCGCCTGTGCGGGACGCAGGGAGTGGATCCGGATGACGGATATGCCGAGGTCGGCTGCGGATACCGCTTTGTCCGCGAGCGCGTCCGAAACGAACAGGACCCTGCATCCGGAATGCTGCAGGATATGCCGGATTTCGTTTTCGTGAAATTCGGGCAGGATGGGCACAGCCACTGCGCCCATGGACGTGACTGCGAAGAAGGCGATCCCCCAATTCGGCATGTTCTCGGACAGTATAGCCACCCGGTCACCGGCCAGGATGCCGAGTTCCCGGAGCATGGCGGATGTTTCCCCGACCTGGCGTCCCAGCGTTCGATAGGTTAGGGTCGCGCCGCCGGCGAATGCCAGGGCAGGTTTTTCCGCATAGAGCCGGACGCTGTTTTCCAGCATCTGACCCAGAGTCGAGAATGCAGGCTGATTCATGGAATCTGCGGGGCTCCTTTCATAAACGGACAGCGAGCGCGTTCCCTACGGCCTGCTGCGGGTTAAGCGAGCGCATATAAATGTCTTTTCCCTTTCAGATCGCAGATTCCCCGGCGGCTCACTGCCAGGGAGCTGTCATTCACCCTCCGCGCCCGGAGCAAGACAGCCGGCGGGCCAGTTCCGATGAATGATCATCCGGGGGCATGAAACGAATGCCCGGAATGCCGCAGCCCGACTCGTCGGTCACTCTGAAATAAAATCCCCAGTTTCCGACATGGCTGCAGATTTTGGTGAGAATCAGGTTCCTGCCCCGGGAAAGGCCTGTCCGGATGATGTTGTCATCCAGGACCGCGGCCTTGTCCTGGTTGATGCTACGGATCTCTTTGCCGTTCAGCCACATCCGCATGGCGCCCTGTGCCCCTGTGCGGATCTGTACCTGCAGGGTATCCGGGGATTCGATGGACAGCGCGGCGTATCCCACTGCCGGTTCGATGGTTTTCAGGGCTTCGCATAAATCCACATACCCTTCCCAGGCGGAATCCGTGTGGCCCTTCCATTGGACCATCCGGCTGCCCGAACGGACGGTTTGTCCGAAATCGAGATGCTTTTCCGGAGCGTATTTGTGTGAAAAACCGTCTTTCCGGTCAAAGGGGCCCATGATTTTCCAAAAGGATTCCGGCGGCGTGCCCGTATGGTCCAGTTGTTCCCCGGATCCGGCATGGCCGGATGCCCAGAGCAGGTCTGCCAGAAGCAGCCTGAACGATGCCTCCAGGCTCGTCAATCCTTCCTGGTTCGCCAGATCGATGCAACGTTCATAGAACGCCAGGGTTTCATCGGGATGGCCTTTGAAAAAACGGTTGAGCTGGATGAACAAATCCCAGGGATCAAACCGGTTGACATTGCCGATGAGCCGGATCTGGTCGAACAGGCCTTCCGGCGTGAGTGCGGTCAGGAGTTCCACAGCCTCTTCCTGCCGGTTCTGTTTGAGGAGGAGCAGGGTTCTGATGAACCCGGACCGGATCCTGTAGGAGTCCCGGTTGAATGCGGATGACACGCTGTCCAGCACCTGTATGGACCGGTCGGTTTGTATGCCCGTGGCCAGGGAATAGGAGCCCACCTGAAGGGCGAAACGGTTGACAAATGTGCCGGTGTTGAGCCGATTCAGCATGTTATGGTAATGATTGCTGAGGAACAGGTCTGCCCCGAGGCTGTCCTGCTCCTGCCTGAGCAGTTCCGCCAGGAGCAGGGGAGTGGTGTTTTGAAACGGGAATCGCTCCAATGAGCATTTCCACTCCTCAATTGCGCCTTCCCGGTCTCCGCTCTGCAATTTCGTCACTGCAATCAGGTTTTGCAGCTTGGCGGAAAGAGACCCCTCTTCGACCCCGCGGCTTGCTTTTTTCAGCATCAGAAGGGCTTTTCGATAATGGCCGAGGTCCAGATGGAGATGTCCGAGATGCTCGTAGGCCGGGCTGAAATTCGGATTAATGTCCAGCGCCCTCCGGAACGATTTCTCCGCCCCTTCGAAATCGCCCATGATGAACAGGATCTCGCCCATGCTGTCATGCGGATTGGGTTCTTCGGGCGCCATCTGTATGTATTTGGAAAGGATTTTCAACGCCGTTTCAAAGTCGCCCCGATAGGCATAGGTGTAGCCCAACTGGTTCAGAGCCAGTTTGGCGTGGGGATCCAGGCCCAGCATTTTTTTGTAGAGGACTTCAGCCTTGTCGTAGTTGCCTGTGCTGAAATAAAAATTGGCCAGCGCAAAAGTTGCGTCCGGTTCGTCCGGATATTGATCCAGGATTTTTTCGAAAAGCGCGATGGATTTGTTCACTTCCTCATCGATCTGGCTGTAGAGGATGTCGATGGAGACTTGCTCTTTAGGGGATGCCAGGTCCCTGAGGGATTTGAGTTTGTCCAGTGTCTTGACCGCCTTGGATATACGGCTTCTTTCCAGATAGAGCTGCGCGAGCTGGTAATAGGCGGATACGAATCCGGAATCCAGGCTGACCGCCATTTCAAATTCAGGGATGGCTTCATCCTGGAGAAGCTTGCCGACCAAGTCCATGCCCGCCGTATAATGCCGCCAGGCCTCCAGGGATTTGGAGGAGAGATCCGCCACGCTTTTGGCCGGATCGAACGATATCTGGAGCGTTGTTTTGATCTTGCCTGAAAGCTCGTCCACCATCCGGAAAAGGCTTTCCATGCCGTCGGTGCGCCTGTCCGATTTCTCGAGCAACAGTTTGCCGCCGGATTCGCGCATCTGAACTGAAATTTTCAGTGAATCTCCGGTCCGGTCGAGTTCTCCCATGAGCAGGGCGTCCGCACCCGCTTCCCTGGCGACCGCTACGACAGCCTGCGGATCCATGAGCTGCGCGGTTTCAGGGATGTTCAGACGGCGCATGATTTCATAGATGCGTTCGGTGCTCAATACCGTCAGGTTTCTGGACTGGGAGAGGTCGCGGATGAACATCTCCGAGAGGCCTTTCTGCAGCCAGTCCAAACCGGGATCCCCGGAACGGTTTCTGAAGAACAGGACCGCCAGGCAGCGCTGTTTCTGGGGCTTCAGATAGATCGTGGTCGCCAGTTCCCGCTCACCGGCCATTTCAAACGTCCGGTTGGAAAGCCGGATTTTTCTCTCGATCCCGGCCTGCCTCTGGCACGAGGCTGAAAGAAGCAGGGCAAGGAAGACGAAAATGGCTGTTTTCAATTGGATTTTCATGGCTTCACCCATGCGTTATGAACCTGTCTGGGTATACGAATGGGGGCATAAAAAAGGTGCAAAATTGAATGTGCTTTCTTATATTGATATCGTTTCAGGGGACATCATAATGAATTGCTCCCTTAATTTCAAGGAAAATTTTAAAAGGAGGTCCAGGATTGTCTTTTGTTGTCAAAAAAATCCATGATTTTGATTTCAAGGGCGACGGCAGTGCCCCGGCCTGGGATGCGGCTGATTGGCTCACCCTCAAGCAGGGGAAAGGGCCGGATACAGGCTATTCGACCGGTGTCAAGTTGCTTTATTCAAAAACAGGTGTTTATATTCTGTTTCACTGCAAGGATCGCAGGCTCTCGGTGTCCTACCAAAATGATTTCATGGATTTATGGCATGAGGATGTGGTGGAGGTGTTTTTCTGGCCGGACGAACGGCATCCCCTCTATTTCGAATATCAGCTCTCGCCGCTGAACCGGGAACTCGTCCTGCTCGTCCCCCATATCGAGGGGCGTTTTTTCGGTTGGCGGCCCTGGCATTACAAGGGGGAAAGGCGTGTCCGCCACGCCGTAGCCGTGAAAGGAGGGCCCGGTGAACCCGGTTCGTCGATAGACCAATGGACCGCTGAAATCTATATTCCCTTCGACCTTTTAAAACCCCTGCTGAACGGCCCCCCCGTATCCGGGACACGGTGGCGCGCCAATTTTTACCGCTGCGATTACGACTCCGGCGCAATGACCTACTTGTCCTGGATGCCGGTGGACGAGCATTTTCATGAATTCCGGAAATTCGGGGAAATTTATTTCGATTAGGGATACAAGGTCTTGTGTCTCCCGGGTCGGGATATCCGGTTGCGTTCATCAGGGCAGATGGAAGCTCCCCGGCTGCGACCTGCCGGGGAAGGCGAGCGATGGCGGATAGAAGATTCCCGCCGCAATCTGCGGTTTAGGCGAGCGCTGACAGATTCAAAGCCCGAAAGACCCAAACCTTCCATCACGGCTCGATCAGGAATTCCAGCGCTTCATCCCGTGTATCAAATGTATGAAAAGACCTTCCGCCGAGACGGGTGACGGTCTGCAGGGCCACAACCAGAAGGCCCTTGATGCCGACCGCGCATGCCTTTTTAATGTACGGCGTGTTCTGCTTCACGAAACCGCTCATGGCATTCAGCGCTTCCATGTTAAAAGAGGCATTGGTGGCGTCGAACAGGGCCAGCACGGATTTCGGAGGCTGGCTGGCGATGGTCTGTCTGGCCGTTTCAAGCGTTTTGTCGAATTCCTCTCCGGGCTTCAGGCCCGAAAAATCCTCGATCAGGATGTTTTTTCCTTTGTACTCGATGAAGCGGATTCTGTCCATTTTTCCCGCCTTATCCTCGAAGATATTCTGTGCGAGTGTCCGTTTATTTCACTGTAAATGGTATATACAGAAATTCCCGTTTTATATCAAGAAAAATTTACTTGAAAGTAAGAAATAGAAACAAATTTTACTTTTAAGCGAATCTGTCAGCAAGCGTATTCCCTTTCGGCTTGTCGCGGGGTAAGCGAGCGAATCTAAATGTCTACTTCTTTTTTACAGATCGACGATTCCCAGGCAGCTCACTGCCGGGGCGCTTCAATCTTTTCATAGCCGATTAATTCCGTTTGTATAAAATGACCTCCTTGTATCCGGCGGATGTGCCGAATTCCGCCTTGAGGGCCGGGAGATAAGGGCTTTGATCCGGCCTTTCCCCGTTGATGCTTTTAATGGTGATGCGGACCAGCGGTTCAAAGGTCCTTGACAGAAGATGCCTGAATAAGGCGAAGTAATGATGCAGGTTCGCATCGTCCGGGGGGACATGGAAAATCAGATTTTTCCCCTGTCCCAGCGATTCCAGAACCAGGCGGGAGCCTTGAAAAACAAGATGTGTGTTTTCGACTCTCCTGGGGAATTCGTCGCGGAAGGGGCTGAAAGATAGCCCGCAGCAGGAGGCGGGATCAGCGGCATTCATCCAGTAAATCCTGTCCCCGGGAAGGCCCTTTTTCAAAAACCGGAACGCCTCATGCGACATAAACTGCGGCCCCGGTATTTCCCGGAAGAAATATCCGGACAGGATTTCCCCGGAGAGTTCCATGATGCGCAGCGTGCGGAACAGGCCGGACCAACGGAACTGCGGCATTTCCCTGGAAAGGAGCTCGCGGAACAGGATACCGTACCGGTCCAGCAGCAGCCTGACGCGGTCTTTTTTCAGTTCCTCGATTTCCAGCAAATCCCCGGAAGCCCCGGGCCATCGCAGCCTGAACCAGGCCCCGGAAAACGGGATCGCGCTCTTCCATTTCGAAAAACGCGCCCTGTTTCCGAAGCGCCGGCTTCCCATGCCGGGCCCGGCGATCCCGGCTGCTGCATCCGGGACCTGAAAACGGTTTTGAATCCCTTTTCTCAGCGCCGTAAATGTATCATTGCTCACCTGTCCGCCCCAGACCATTTTCCAGAGCATGCCGGACAACTCCGAAGATCCCAGCCCGGATGATTGCAGCAGGGCCGGGAAATCGTATTTCCCTGCAGGATCCGGAAAAAGGTCATGGGCAGACTGAATCCGGGCAGGGATACCCGGATCGTCATCCTTTTTATCGGCGCCCGCGGATCCCGTCAAATCCAGATCCGGCTCGAAGCAGAATGAAATTTTCTGCCCGGCGTGTCCGATCCATCTGAGTTCGGATTCCCTGATCAGGCTGTTCATCCAGTCAGGATGATAGGACGGCAGCCGCGATGGGAAAATGTCGGATTCCCATGATTTCGCCGGAACCGGGAAACAGATGAGCTTTTCGATGGAGCGTTTCAATCCTACAGGAGAATCCTCGATGCCTGTCAGGCCCTGGAACGCTGCCAGGAAAAGGGGGAGATGCGCCGCATCAAGAGGCTCGAAAGCAGGCACGGCGCCGGCCCTGGCCATCCTGAGAAGGGTCTCGAGATTCGTGCTGTCGCAGAAAAGCTCTTCATCCGCACCGGAGACCAGGCTTCCGAACACGACTGTTTCCGATTCCGCCAGATCCTGCAGGGCTGATGCAAGTATCTCCCGGTCCAGACCCAGGGTATCCCGGATGAACTCGAAAGACAAAGGGCCGTAATACTGCATCCATTCACCGAGCAGGGAAGCGATGCGAAGCTCAGCCGTGTCCTGCCGGTCCCCGTGTGCCGGTTCAGGCATACGCAGTCCCGGTTCCCCGGAAACGGATTCCAGACGAATGAAAGCGGGATCCGGATAAAATACGGATAGGATCATGCGCGTTCTTTCCAGAGCGGCGATCAGGGGATGCCGGGCTCCGGCCGGAAAGATCCTGACGAGTTTCACCCCTGCCTCTGCGAGTATCCCGTCCGCAGCTTCAACATGATCCCTGCGAACGGCTTTCAGAAGCGATTCCCATTCGGGTTCCGGGATGACCACCCTTTCCTTCACCCAATCTACAAGATCCCTCCCTGTTGCGGGCGAATATCCGGGATGAAGGCGCTGCCGTTTTTGCTCAAACATCGAGACGATTTCTACGGAGACCTGAGGTCTCAGCCCGGGCGTGAGAACCAGTTCCCTGAGAAGATCCGGCTTCAGCCCGGACGGCCCGCCCTGTTCAGGCGCATCGCTCCTGTACATGTAATCGTTGATCTGCCGCCAGGAGGCTGCGGCTGCCATGGGGCTGGGATGGTCGGTACTGGAAAAGCTGACTTTGATCTCGCCCGATTCGAGCCCTGAAAGCATCCGGTTCAGGGCCGGTATGTCGAATTCGTCCCTGAGGCAGGTCCTCCAGGTTTCCAGGAGTATGGGAAAATCCCCGTACTTCGAAACCGCGGCGAGCAGTTTCTGCGACCTGAGCCTGTTCATCCAGAGCGGAGTCCGTTCGGCAGGCCTTTTCTTCGCAAGCAGAAGGGCCCTGCCCGCGTTTTCCCGGAACCGGGCGCCGAAGAATCCGGAACCTTCAAGGCTCTTTTTCAAAAGGGATTCCAGGTTTCCGCTGTTCACCAGGGACAGAAGTTCCTCTCCGGGAAGGTCGTGTGGAAGTTGAAGGACAATGCAGTCGTTTCCCGCGTACATTTCCAGCCTGTAGTCATAGCGTTCCTCCCACGCTGCATCGAGGGCCATGGCAAACGGCCTGTTCACACGGCCTCCCCAGAAGGTATGCAGCACAACCTGATTCCCCGGCGCGCCTCCCGGCCCTGTCCGTATGCTCTCCACAACGAGATGATGCCTGTGTGGAAGGCTGCAGCCCGTATGCATCTTCTGTTTCTTCAGGTACCCGGCCAGGGAAAGGGCTGCGTTTTCATCCAGATGGAGTTCCTTTTGAAGATGATCGGAAAAAAGAACATCCTCCAGCCCGGAATCCGCATCCTCCAGGAAACCGGCAAGCGCTTCGGAAAAATGAAAATCCCTGTCCCTGGGCTCCGCCTTCCAGAAAGGCGCGGATAGGGTGCCTGCAGGCGCGGACTCGACCCAGACGTCGCTGTGCGTGATGCGCTGGATTTTCCATTGCTGCGTCCCCAGGGAGAAGGATTGGCCGATTTTTGCTTCCCATACGAATTCCTCGTCCAGATCTCCGATTCTTGAACCGGTCTTCGCATGTCTGAGCGTGAAAAGACCGCGGTCCGGGATGACGCCGCTTGAAAGGTAGAGGTCCATCAATGCGCCCGGCCTGGCCGAAACCGTCCGGTCGATTCGGTCTATGGACACTCTCTGCCTGAGCTCCCGTATCCTGCTGTCCTGATACCTGCCTGCCAGCATGTCGAGAACAAGGTCAAAGGATTTCCTGCCGAGGTTCCGGTACGGGTAGCCGGCGCGGATTTGGTTGTACAGGGCGTTGATGTCCCAGATTTCCGTCCCGGTCATGGAGAGAATCACCTGGCTGAGCACGTCGAGGGCGCATTCGACCGGCGCCGTTTCTTCAATGTCGCGGGATTGGATGGCCGAGCACAGGACAGCGGATTCGAGAATGTCCTGGCTGTTGGTCGGGAAAAGCGTCGCCCTGCTCGCGTCCCCGACCCTGTGACCGGAACGGCCGATTCTCTGCAGCGCAGAAGAAACAGAGGCGGGCGACTGGACCAAAATGACCTCGTCCAGGCTGCCGATGTCGATTCCGAGCTCCAGGGAATTCGTCGCCACCACGGCCCGCAGGCCGCCGTTTTTCAGTTTTTTCTCCACCTCACCGCGTATCTCCCTGGACAGGGAGCCGTGATGCGCATAGGCCAGCGTCTCTCCCGCAGCCTCGTTGATCTTCAATGTGATTCTTTCGCTGAGCCTGCGGCTGTTGACGAAGATCAGGGTGGAACGGTTTTTCCGCAGTATTTCAAGGAACCGGGAGACAAAGGGCTCCCAGAAGGATGCTTCATCCGCAGGGCCTTCAGGCAGCTTCGGATGACGGATACGAATGTCGTAGGATTTGGATCCAGGGGAACGGATGATCCCGACTTTTCTGGGGACATAGGACGGGCTTGCTTCATCCCCCTCTTTCCGGAAGCCGCCGATAAAAGCGGCCACGGTTTCCGCAGGATGAACCGTAGCGGACAGGGCGATGCG
>JAFGEX010000409.1 GCA_016931355.1 bacterium | reverse complement strand
GACAAAGCGGAAGGCCTGATGTCCATCGTCGGGGCCGTGATTGTGATCCTGGTTGCCCTGGCTGCCGGAGAAAAATTCGCCGTGGCGCTCGGAGTCCTGTTCATGGTCATCTACGGCGTGAAAAAGCTGGGGAGGAAAAAGAAATAACTGCGACGCATTTTCGTAAATGCCCCGCAGTTATGGATCGATTATCCGTACTCCCTCAACGGCCTGATGAAATTCTTTTCCGCAGTCCGGTACAGCGGCGTGCGGCCGCCCCGGTGATGCATGGAATGATGCGGCCGTCACCGTTTATAGGATCCTCCCGTAATACGGCGCCCCGGGCCCTCCCATGTCCACCCGGACGAGATTCCACTCGCTCCCCCCGAGTATCATATAAAAAGCGTTCCCGTTGCCCCACTCGATTTGAACCGGATAGGAGGGCAGGATGGACTTGTAGAGCACATCCTGGGCGCCGCCGGTCCCCAGCATGAAAAAGGGATCCGAATGGTCCGTTGCCACGATCAGGGTCCCGTCCGCTGAAAAGGTAATGTCCTTGACTACGGATGCGGCATAGGATCCTGTTGTCGACCAGTCAAGAACGAGCTCGCGCGGTCCGACATTGCCCGCATTGTCCAAAATGGCATGCCGCCAGATGGCGACAGCCGGATCGCCTGCTGCCGGAGAGGCAAGCGTGACCGCCAGATAAACGAATCCCCCGAAAACCCGCACGCTGGTGATATTGTCCATGGTGTAAAAACCGGGCGCGGGTTTTTCAGTCCTGTCGGAAGTGACGATGATCAGGTCCGTCTTGCTTCCGCCGGCATAAAAGGTACCGTTGCCGTCGAAATCCCCACTTGAAACGTTTTTCGCCACTTTCTTCCAAAGGGATTCCGCGGGCGGACTGACGGTGAGATCGAGTACGTTGACATTGCGGTTTCTGTAGAGCAGGATGATCCTGGGATTCCCGCCCGATCGGGTCCATTTGGCATCCGTCACCACGCGCTCGGTTTCGGTCAGAAGTTCCGTCCGGGTCCCGTCCGTTGCAATCTTAAAAGCCGTTCGCGGGCTGTTCTGGAAAACATAGAGATTGCCGTCCGCATCCACGGTCACATCGTTGAGCTGCAGGTTTTCCAGGAATCCGCCCACCCTTTCCCACACGGCTATCACGGCATAGGGGCCGAAGGTTGCAGGCGAAGCGGCGCTGCGGGGCACCACCTTGACCGTGCAGCTGTCTGCGATCAAGTTCGGCCTGCGCACCGTGATGGAGGTTGCACCCGCAGTCACAAGCTCCGCAGCCGTTTGATCGAAATAAACCCAGTTTTCGCCGTTGCTTTGCCCGAAATTTTCACCCTGTATGGTGATTGTATTCGCTCCGGGCAGCGCCGTATTCGCGGGGACGATCTGCGTGATGACGGGCGCAGGCGGAGCGTCGAACGGATCGTTCCATTGGGGCTGCGCCACTTCGTATTCGCACCCGTTCATCCAGGCGACGACCGCGATGAAGGCGATGAACAACAGGTTTTTCTTCATGGAAAGGCTCCTTCTCATTGGCATGCGCGCTTTAAAACCGGATGCGCGCAGTCATCCGCTGCACCCGGTCGAACACGCCGTACGGCGTGTAGGCGTAATCGAACGTGAATCCATATCGGGTCATTCCAAGCCCGAACGTCAATCCGCTTTCATCGCTGCTGGAGATGTATCCCAAGCGCAGCGACAGCATGTTCATGATCCTGTAATCCGCCCCCACCTTGATCTGCTCGGGATGATCCCTGTGATGACATGCATCCACGCTGACGATCAGGGACTGCCGGAAGGGCTGCTGCTCCCAGAAATCCATGACGTCCATGGAAATCCCCAGGGTGAACAGCAGGGGGAGCTGGAACCCTTCCTCCACATACTTGATCTCCTTGGAGAAATTGCGCACCGACATGCCGAAAACGAGGCTCTTGATGCCGGTCTTGAACTGCGTGCCGAAATCGAATGAAAACGGTTTGAGCTCGTTGACAGCTTTCTGTTCCGTCGTGTCGAGCCGGGTCTGCCCCAGGCTGTCCGACACCACAGCGAAGCGGGGAACGATGCTCTCCCCCAGGTCCTGATGGACCCATCTCACCTGGCCGCCCACGCTGAAACGGTCTGTCAGGTATTTCGCATATCCGACTCCGACAGCCAGGGCGGACAGGCGGAATTTCCCGGTGTCCCGGTATCCCAGTTCCGAACTCTTGTCCACGCGTGTCCCGAGGAAATCCCCGTAGTCCACATGTTGCACGCTGAATCCCAGGACTCCCCATCTTCCCCCTGCCGGAGACACGGCCAGGCTCAGTGTGTTGTGCCGGATGTCCGCTATCCATTCATTGGTGCTCGCAGATGCCTCCAACAGGCATCCCAGGCTCGCCATGCCCGCAGGGTTGAAAAACAACGCGCTCGATCCTGTCTCGAGGCTCGTCATGGCCTCAGCCATGCCGCTGGCGCGCGCATCCGAGACCACGCTCAGGAAATGAAATCCCGCCTGGGCCAGCTTGTCGTTTTCGGCATGCAGCGCCGAAACGGCGGGCAGCAGGACGGAGAGTATCCCGATCAATGCTCTTTTCATGTTTCGATTCTCCTTGCCTAGTTGATCATCCATCCCAACCGGAACCTCCGTGCGTTGCTTGCTTAACGGATGATGATGAATTTCCGGTTGATGGACTCTCCCTTGCGGAACACCCTCTCTCCCTTGCGGTACAGGAGGTCGTTTTTCTGGTAAATCCGGTTCCCGTCCTCGTCGAACATATCATGCCAGGCGTAGGTGTCCTCGTCCGCGTAGAGATCATCCGTCACTTCCACGTAGAGGATGTAGATGCCGCTCACCACCATCTGGCCGGAACGCGTCAGGCTGTCCCACAGCTCGTCGCCCGCTCCGTTGTCGTGGTCCTTCTCCCAGATCAGATCCCCGCGTTCCGTGAATATCTTCAGCCTGCAGAATTTCGGCAGGCCGTAGAACGCGATACGGTCGTACTGGGATTCCGTACCAAACTGGTAAAGGCGGGAGCGGAGGTCATAGGGATTGGGGATGACGCGCACCTGGTTCAGGAAGGATTCGGCCTGTCGCAGCAGATGGGCCGGTTTGCTGGTGAGGGTCCAGAACAGGCTACTGGTCAGGATCTTGCCGGTCTGTGTCCCGTCGTCCCTGGACAGGATGTAATAGTAATAATCGAATCCGCGCACAGCCGACGTGTCGTCAAACGTATGAACGGCATCGGCAGCCCCGCATTCAAAAAGTTTTTCATAAACCGATTTTGGACTCAGGACCGTCCCGCTCGCCCGGTAAATCACGTATCCGCCGAAATGCGGATCCGAGGCTGCGTTGTCATCCCAGGAAAGCCGGATGCGGTCTCCGCCGGAACGGACCTCGAAACGGGCCGGCGGATCCGGAGCCCGCGGGATCTGATATCCGGAGTTGTAATTCTGCAAGGCGCTCCTGTAAACCTTCAACACGGAATCTATTCCCGTGAACACCCACGCCTTTTTATAGGCATTGTGATCCGTGGTCGCAGATCCGTCCGGCATGACGAGAGCCGGATTGCCCGTCTGTCTCCACCATTGCAGCCAGTTCCATCCGACTTCGCGGTTTTTCGCGCGGCTGATGCCCGAGCACGCTTCAGCGAAAATGATGCGGACGCTGTCTCCGGGAGCCATGGTGTAGGGGCCGTAACCCTGTCCCTGGCTCGCCCCCCCTCCATCATTCCTTATAGGATGCGTGTCCTTGAGTTTATCCGCATAGTCGTCGCCGATCAGCTCGTCATGCGGCTGCGGAGGATGGCCCTCGCTCATGATTTCATATCGGATGTTCATGTAATCAACCTTGTACTGGCTGACGTTCGCGCTCATACCCGCAGCGTCGCCGTCCGAGGCGATGTACCAGGTGGTGCCGGGCTGGGCCGCATCGTCCGCCGGGTTTGAAGGACCCCTGTCCGCATGCAGGGTGACGCAGCCTGCGAACTTGGCCGAGGCCATCACGCCGTCCTCACTGTCATTGGGAGCTCCCCAGTCCTCTTCATACAGGAGGTTCAAACGGTCCGTGCTCGGCCCGTAATAGGAATAGAATCCCCTCATCTGGTACAGGGGCGAAGACGGATTGTTGAACTCCGCTCCTGCCGGATCCGCTCCGAACGCGTGGTTGAGCGTGCTTTCGCCCCATGCGGAGCTGAAGGCCCCCCAGTTACCCTCCGCTGACGCAGCATCCCCGTAAGACTCCCCTGCGAACGCGAACCGGTACGCGAAATAAAACCAGACATCCTGCAGGGTCTGCTCCCGCACCGTTCCGTCCCTGTCCACAATCCCGGTGTTCTTGAACACATAATCATGAATGAAATAGTCATCCTGGCCGGATTGGGTGAAGCAAAGGACTTTCTTGGTCACCGAGACTCCGATCGAGGTATTGAACCGGACGAGCACCATACGGTCAGCGGACAGGTTCTCGTCCAGGCTGTCAAGAACATCGTACGTGTCCAGCACAGTGGCCAGCTCGTCGTCCACGGACACGACTGGATGATAGTTGCGTCCGATCAGCTTGATTTCCTTTTCGAAAATCATGTTGATGCGTTC
>JAFGEX010000040.1 GCA_016931355.1 bacterium | reverse complement strand
GTCTATCAATATCAATTGGACGATCTCCGGAAGGAGATCGAATTCCACATCACCGTGGACAGGCCGGACGAGGGGTGGACCGGTAACACAGGTGTCGTGACCACGCTTCTGGACAAGGTCAGCCTGAATTTGGAGAAGACGACTGCGGTCGTGATCGGGCCTCCCATCATGATGAAATTCGGAACGCTCAAGCTGCTCAAGATCGGATTTCCGCCCGAATCCGTCTACCTGTCCATGGAGCGCAAGATGTACTGCGGGGTCGGGCAATGCCGGCATTGCATGATCGACCATCTCTTCATCTGCAAGGACGGTCCGGTGTTCCAATTTTCGAAGATTCAGCACCTGCCGGACATCTGGGAATAGGCATGCCGAACAAATTGTACATCGATCTGGAGAAATGCCGGCAATGCAGGAAATGCACGGCGCAGTGCAGTTATTATTATCATCCATACAATGACGGCATTCTATACCTGCGGGAGATCGCTGAGTTCGCCGTGACCTGCCGCCATTGCGAGGAGGCGCCCTGCATCCGGTCCTGTCCGACGGAAGCGCTGGAGCGGGAGGGCGGCATTGTGCGCCGGCACAACATCCGCTGCGTGTCGTGCAAGTCCTGCACGCTGGCCTGTCCCTTCGGTACCCTGCTGCCCGAACTGGTGCCCTATGCCGTGTCCCGATGCGACGCCTGCCTGGGAAGGTTGGGGGAGAACGAGTCGCCGGTTTGCCTGGCAGGTTGCCCCGAGGAGGCCATTGCCTACGGTGCCTTCGAGGCGGATCCGAAGGCTTACCGGTTCGCGGTCGGCGAGCATCTCATCGTTCATTCGATGCCCTGGAAGAAGGAAGATTATAAATAACCTATGAATGCCCTGTTCTCATACCTCGTGTTTCCCGGATTCCTGTTTACTGCAGGCATCGGATGCGTCGCAAGCTGGCTGGACCGGAAGGTTACGGCGCGCGTACAGTGGCGAGTGGGCCCGCCCTTTTTCCAGCCCGTGTTCGATTTGGCGAAGCTTATGGTCAAGGAAACGGTGATCCCCCGCGGATGCGTTAGAACCCTGTTTCTGGGCGCCCCGCTTTTCGGTCTGGCTGCCGTCACCCTGGTATCGACCCTGATCTGGAAGATTTTGCTTAATCCGGAAACCGCGTTCGCCGGGGACCTGATCGTGATCCTGTACCTGCTCATGATCCCGGGACTGTCCGTGATCATCGGCGGATTTTCATCCCGGAATCCCATCGCGTCCCTGGGCGCGAGCCGGGAGATGAAACTGATGCTGGCGGATGAACTGCCGTTCATCCTGGCGGTCAGCGTGCCGATCATACAGGCGAAGGGCTCCATCAGCCTCGGATTCATCCTGGGCTATCAGGAGACCTATGGGATGATCCTGGGGACCTGGTCCGGAGCCCTGGCTTTCATCGCCGCAATCCTGGCCATGCAGGCCAAGCTCGCCCTGGTTCCGTTCGACATGGCCGAGGCGGAGACCGAGCTCATGGGTGGAGTCATGGTCGAGTATTCCGGACCGCCACTCGCAGTATTCAAGCTGACGCGCATCATGATGCTGTTCACCCTGCCTATGCTGCTGGTGGCTCTTTTCATGGGAGGGGTTCGTTTTTCGGGCTTCGGCATCCTCTGGTCGGTCCTGAAATTCGCACTGCTGCTGGTGCTGGTCACTCTGATCCGGAACACCAATCCCCGGCTGCGCATCGACCAGGCCGTGCGTTTTCTCTGGGGGCCGGTGGCGGGCATCGCTGCGGTCGCGGTCGTTCTGGCCATTCTGGGGCTTTGAATATGGGATTCAAGCTGAATGCGCTGACCCGTTCCCTGTGGGTGTACCATTTGTCCACGGGCAGCTGCAACAACTGCGACATCGAAATCCTGGACTGCCTGACCCCGCGGTACGATCTGGAACGCTTCGGCATTACCCTGGTGGGCAGCCCCAAGCATGCGGATGTGCTGTTGGTGACCGGCAACATGACGCTGAAAAACATACCGCGCGTGAAAAAGGTGTATGAAAGCATGGCCAAACCCGGCGTCGTGATCGCAGTCGGGACCTGCGCCCTGGGACACGGCATCTTCAAGGGCAGCTACATCTGTCCTCAATGCGTGGACGAGGTGCTGCCCGTGAATCTCTACATCCCGGGATGTCCGCCGAAACCCGAGGCCATCCTGGCCGGTGTGGTGAAACTCATCAAGCATCTGCGGGAGAAGAAGACATAGCAACCCGGAATCCGAAAAAGCCGCCCCGCGGCAGGCGGCAAGCTGCAGCGGAAGGCGCCGAGAATCCGAGAGCGGGGAGCGGCGGGCCTTCATCCGCCGCTGCAGCAACCGGAAAATCCTCATCCGGCGGGATCGAAAAAATCCTCCGTGAACGCTTCAAGGGGAAGATCCTGAAATGGCACGCGCACAATAGCCGGCGCTTCTACATGGACATCGCACCCGGGCATATTCTGGAATGCAGCCGGATTCTTTTCGAGGACATGAAAGCCCGTTTCATCATTGCTTCGGGCGTGGACACGCCGCGCGGTGTCGTCGAAATCCTGTATCATTTTGATTTTTTCCAGACTTCCCCTGTCGTGTCCTTGCGTGTGGCAGTGCCGAAGCCGGAATTGACCGTGGACTCCATCTCCTCCGTGATCAAGGGTGCCGAGTGGATCGAGCGGGAAATCGCAGAGCTGCTCGGCGTCACCTTCAGGGATCATCCCCATCCGGACAAGCTGCTTCTTCCTCATGACTGGCCGGAAGGAAAATATCCGTTGAGGAGGGACCAGTGAGCACGGTCATCCCCATTGGTCCTTATCATCCGCTTCAGGAAGAGCCTGAATTTTTCCGGCTTCACGTGGAAGGCGAGAGGGTGGTGAAGCTTGACATCGAGATCGGGTACAACCACCGCGGCATCGAGAAGCTGGCCGAATCCAAATCCTGGGACCAGGTGGTCTTCCTGGTGGAACGCATCTGCGGCATCTGCTCCACGAGCCACCCGGCCGCATCCATCAATGCCCAGGAAGATCTGGGAGGCATCGTCGCCCCGGAACGGGCTCAATACATCCGCACCATCATCTGCGAACTCGAACGCATCCACTCGCATCTTCTGTGGTTCGGCCTGGCCGGCCATTTCATCGGATACAACACGGTGTGGATGTGGGCCTGGAAGTACCGGGAGATCGTATGCGACATTCTGGAAAAAATTTCGGGGAACCGCCAGAGCTATGCCATGTTCAAGGCCGGCGGCGTGCGGCGCGACATCCTCGAAGAGGACTTCCCCTGGTTCCGGCAAGGTCTGGACAGTCTCTATGACGCCCTGGAGATGTTCAAGGGCGCGGTGATGGACGATCCGGTGATACACGCCCGCACCAAGGGCGTGGGGGTTTTGACCCGGGAACAGGCGATCCGGTACTGTGTGGTCGGGCCCACCGCCCGTGCGTCCGGGATCGCGATAGATGTGCGCAAGGACGATCCATACTTCGCCTATCCATGGCTGGACTTTCAAATCATCGTACTCGAAGAGGGGGATGTGTTCGCTAAGGCGGTCTGCCGGATCCTGGAGATGATC
>JAFGEX010000408.1 GCA_016931355.1 bacterium | reverse complement strand
TCCCAGGGCTTGAGCTTCATTTCCCAGAAGCCGTCGAAACGGCCGCACGCCGTATAGGCGAGGTCCAGGGCTGCTGAGCCCAGCCTGCGGATCCCGGCGGACTTGAGAAACAGCTCCCGGAAAGAATCCAGATAGGCGTCCAGATGGTCCTTGGAGCGCCACGGGAATCCGGATGCCAGCAGTCCGTCTCGTATGCTCTCTTTCGGAGAGACCTGTATGGGCTCGCCGTTGAGAAAAGCGCCGCCGCCCTTGCAGGCGCTGAAAAGTTCTTTACCGGCCGGATCGAACACCACGCCCAGGAGGGTTGCTCCCTTTCGCATCACCGCGATGCTGACGGAAAAAATGGGGATCCCATGAACAAAATTCGCAGTGCCGTCCAGAGGATCGATGATCCATTCCCATTCCGAACCGGATTCCGCGCGGCCGCTCTCCTCCGCGTGTATCGCATGATCCGGATGGCGGGAACGGATGCAGGAAACGATTGCCTTCTCCGAATCGATATCCACCTGGCTGACCCAATCGCCGATGCCCTTGAGATCCACCTGTGAATGATGCAGTTTGCGGAAACCCTGCATGAGGATTCCACCTCCGGCATGGGCGGCTTCGATGCAGGTCCGCTGCATTTCATCCATCCGGTTTTTAGGGCTTTCGGACATGTTTTCTTCTCATCTTCAAGTGTTGCGATCCTGCACATATCTTTTAACGGCCAGGCAGACATTTCCGCCGCCGAAACCGAATGAATTCGTGATGGCGGCCTGCAGGTCCTTTGATTCTGCTCCATCCGTCACATAATCCAGCGGGCAATCCGGATCCGGATCCCGGTAATTGATCGTAGGCGGGATTTTCCCAGTATGGATCGTCATCACAGTGGATAAAAACTCAACAGAGCCCGCCGCGGCGAGCAGGTGGCCGATCATGGATTTGATGGAGCTGACCTTCAATTTCTTCGAATGTCCTCCAAACACCTTGATGATGGCTGCGCTTTCGCATTTGTCATTCAAGGGAGTGGAGGTGCCGTGTGCATTGACATACCCGATCTCCTCCGGGGATATCCGCGCATCCCTGAGCGCATTGGACATGACACGGACCATCCCGTCGCCATCCGGATCAGGGGCAGTCACATGATACGCATCCGCCGTGTTCCCATAACCGGCGAGCTCGGCATAGACCCGCACGCCGCGCTGGAGCGCGTGCTCCAGGTTTTCCAGCACTGCGATGCCGGCGCCTTCGCCCATGATGAATCCATCCCGGTTTTTGTCAAAAGGCCTGCTGGCATTTTCCGCCGGGTTGGGCGACATGGAGCGTGTGGCGCAGAAGCCCCCGAATGACAGGGGATCCACAGCTGCCTCCGAGCTCCCAGCCAGCATGATGTCCGCATCCCCCCTTTGAATAATCCGGAAGGCGTCCCCTATCGCATTGGCTCCGGTTGAGCACGCCACAGACAGGGCGGAAATCGGGCCTTTGAGGCCGAACTTGATGGAAACCATGCAGGCTGCCATGTTGATCAGCAGCTTGGACACAAAAAAGGGATTCAGCCCGTGTGGACCTTTTTCAGTGAGCTTGTAATATCCCTCCTCTATCGTCTTGGATCCTCCGATCCCCGAACCGATGATGACGCCCGCCCTGGTTTTTTCAAACGGGAAGGAATCCAGACCCGCATCCTGTATGGCCTGTCCAGCCGCTGCGACCCCGAAATGGGTGAACCGGTCCGTACGTTCCACCGTTTTCCTGTCAAGCCAATCCAGGGCATGAAAATCCTTCACTTCTCCCGCGAGCTTCGAGTAAAAGCGGGAAGCATCAAAACGGGATACCGGTGCGATCCCGCTACGGCCGGCGAGCAACCCGTCCCAGAAACGGTCCATCCCTGTCCCGAGGGGCGTCACGGCGCCCAGACCGGTGATCACGACCCGATTTTCCATCACGCGATCTCCTTTATCTGAAATCGAGCCGATGTTGAGTGGCATTTGATGGAGGCTTCACTGACAATATCGCCTGAATAGATATGAGAATTGCATCCTTTCAAGAACAGCATTGTTCCATCCTTGTCTTTACATCCCAGGGCCGGGACACAACCATTCCTCCCGGAGCATCTTTAATCGTGGCGCAAGCGATCACGGACCGGGTTCCGCAACTCCGGAGCCCTAACGCGTCGAAACTCAGTCGGAGCAAACGAAATTCGAAAGAACCCGTTCGAAACGCGTCCGGGTTTTCTCGTCCTTTGATCAACGAGGTCATTGCCGGCAGGAATCATTTGCCCATTTTCTCTTCAATCCTCCTCAGAATCTCAAGCACTTCCTTGTGCCTTTTTTCCTGCTTTACAGCAAGCAGGAAAACCTGAAATGCGATCGGCACCAAGAGGATGATGATGATGGTAACGCCGCCGTCCTTCATGATTTTTCCCTCCATTTTAAAAAAAGATGATGTTCGCTTTTTCCCTGATGTGCATCATAATAAAATCGGCCAAGGGACGGCATCAGGCTTGCTGATCACACAATCCGACTCTGATTTCCGTCCTGATAAAAGCGGAGCAATCGCCTCGTTGATGCTCCCCAGCGGTTCGCTTCCGGGAAACCTAAAATGAAAGTCAAAAAGAAACGGATATTCGCTCGCTGACCTCGCCGTAAATCCCGGCAATGCTCCAGGCGCCGGATCCAAGCGTCCTCTTTCTTTCCGCCTGTTTCTCTTTCCTTTTTTTCTTCTTCTAATTCGGATATTTTCAACCATTGGCAAAGGAAAAATGCATCTGCACAATCACCCAACGGCCATCCCTTTTTTCCAACACGCCCGTCCATCTGGCATTTTCCCAGTTGGCCGGTTGCCCCTTCCATTCATTGATGTCATCCAGCATGCAGAAAAACCATGCAACATCACCCGATTTTGAAAAGCCGATCTTCAAGTCTCTTATTTCATAGCGGATTGCCTTGAAATCATCGCTCATAAAGAAATCTGAGGTTTTTTTAAACTCCTGAATTCCCCTGACGATCCTGTCGTGGGGATCGACTTCAAGGTAATCGGTGTCGTTGGCGATGACGCCGTATAACAGGTCAAGGTCCTTGTTTTTCGCCCAACCGATGCTCGTGCGGATTGCCTTTTCGACAGCCTGCTTTTCCGTTTCGATGTTAAAAGCCCGATCTTGATGATGGCATGACACCATCGCGATGAGGGCGACGATGATCATTGGAGAATATTTGTCAGGATGATATTTCATAATGAACACGCCTCCTTCCTTTGAAGAGCCCCGCAGCGAGCTGCCGGGGAGCTTCAATGATCAAGATTAATATTGTTTTAAAATGACATAGAGTCCCAGGGCGATAATCAAACCCACTCCACCGGCTTCCTCCCCGATGACTTTTATGAGCAGGATGGTCAATCCGATTCCCAATATCAGGTAACCGCCCAACAGCGTGTTCAAAAGAAAAGCTAAAAACATGTTCATGGCATCCCTTTCATAAAAAATATATGATCAAAACATCCCACTCCTCGTCCCGCTCTCTGAAAAACGTCCGCCGGCAGAAACGAATGAGTATTGAGCGCTCCCATCAGGGCTGCGCAACCTGCCGGGGGCTTCCATTTGATACGAACCTTATCATTTGATGATTTCAGAGAGCATTTTTGACTTTTGTTTTAGCTTGTCGATCAGGAGATCGTAACGATGTATTCTGATCATTGCCTTAGCCATAAGATACAGGGCCAGTACCGTTAAGCCGAAGCAGAGAAGAATCAAGGGCAGAATAAAATATAATACACGAATTATGTTATAATATTTAGATGTTGCAATGAGAACGCTCAAAACGGACAGGGGCAGCGCTAAAATGGCTATGCCGGTTCTCAGCAATGAGAGCGAAGTCCTCTTTTCCGACAAGATCAATTGTATTTCGCTGATATAAACCGTTTTGAGTTCCTGTTTCATTCTTTATTTCGAACCTTGGTGAAGTTCCCCGGAAGCTCGCAGCGGGCTTGCCCGTCATTTCCTGGGCGGGGAATGCGCTCGCCGTCGGATTCAAGAAAACCCGCTCCGCCGTCCAATTCCTTTTTCATCTCAGGAGGAACGACCGGGGCATGCATGCCGCCCCATTATAAGCGGCCCGCGGAAACGGGATCAAAAGATTTCCCGGGCTTTCGGCGTTATCATGAAAACATCCATAAAAATTTGCCTATCGAGGCTGATGACAACTTTCCTCATCACGCGAAAACGCACCCTCAATGAGGTACCGACAAGCCCGCCAATAAGATTCGTTTATACACGAAAACATAAAAAATGGACTTTCAAAAAGCAAGTAAAAATCGGCTGGATTCGGGAATAAACGATGGCAGGCCCCGGTCCTCCGTGTACTATGGGAGCGGAAAGAATCCCGCGGAAGGCCGCAGGATCGGGGCAGCGGCCGGGAAAGGCTACCTGAAGTCCCCGGTCATCTGGAACGCGGCCCAGGCCGAGGGGGACCGGCTCACCGCGTCCCTCACAATGATCTGGGCCTGCCGCAAGGCCTCAGACCTCGACAGGCCGGATCTGAGGAACCGGTAGAACCGTTTGACCATGACCGCTGTGGCCAGGTCGTCCACCTTCCAAAGGCTGGTGATGATGGAAGGGGCGCCCGCGAAGATGAATCCGCGTGTGAGGCCGATCAATTCATCTCCGCGCGTCACCCGGCTCAAGCCCGTTTCGCAGGCGCTCAACGTCACCAGCCCGCAGTTTAAGTTCAGGCCGAAAATTTCCTGCACTTCGAGCCTCCCGTCGTTCTCCTTCTCAGGGCTGAGCAGCAGGGCTGAAAAAAGAGGAGCCTCCGGTTCGAAAACCGCATGGCATGCGAAGTGGATCAGATCGTTCTTCGCTATTTCGCGCCGCAACGTCCCCTCGTTCGCCTCGGCTCCGAAAAACTGCGTGACCTGATCATAAACCCGGGTCAGGGATTCCACCTCCTTGCCCGCGAACGGAAGATCCATGGCCTCGTCCCCGAGATCCGGATTCCCCAGGGCCAGAACCCTGAGGGACTTGCCGCCTGGAGATCTGTTCTCTCCTTTTTCCATGCAGTATCCGAGAACCGTTGCGCTGGGAGCGACGGACAGGCTGAACCGGTCCATGATGAAGTTCCCCTGTTCATCCATCAACGCGGCAAAAGGCAGGTAATGAAGGATGCCGTGCGGCACGATGACCAGATGCCGCAGTCCAGCCAGCCTGTCTTCAACGGGTTTGATCAGCAGGGCATACAGTTCACGGCCTTCCTTTTCCGGAGCAAGGTCCGCCTTGATGGTTTCACGGAAACGCATCACCCCTTCATCCAGCAGGCCGGACTCGATCGGGACCTGCTCCACGATCAGGCCTGCCCGGGTCATGAGCCAGATATAGAGAGAATGAGGCGTTGTAAAGTATTCGATCAATCCGCCATCCTCCGGAAGCAGGGCCTGTATCCGGTCCGATTTCCAGGGATCCACCCGTATCAGGGAGGCCAGTTCAGGATTTTCAGTCTGTATCTCCACCATCAGCCGGTCGTAATCCGCCCTGAGCACATTCAGTGAATCGGCCCATTGCTTCGCTTCCTCCGGCCGGAAAGAACTGTCTTCGCCGCCCCTGGCGGAACGGGCCTGAACTTCCTGTATGGCCTTGCGGAGCTGGTTCTCCCGCTCCAGCGCCTGCCGGCCGGCTGTAGGCATGGAAAGCCCCTGGTTGCCCAAAAGATCGATGAAATTCCTCGATTTGGCTCTTTCCGCAAAATCGAAACTGTCCGCGACGCGGCCCATCCGGACCAGATGCGCGATCGCATCGTAGTAAAGGTCCATCTTGCTGTCCAGGAAACCCTGCTTCAGGGCTTCGGCTTTCAGTTCCGCGCGCATCGCCTCCACGATATCGATGGCCTTGCCGTATGCATCAAACGCTTCGGCGTCCCTCCTTGCGGCTGCCAGGGTCAGCGCCTTGTACCGGTGGATGCGCCAGAGGATGTCCGGGATAACCAGCCCCTGCGATTCCGCGAGCGCAGTATCCAGGGCTGAAAGCGCAGATTTGAATGCGCCCAGTGAATGATAAGCCTTGCCGGTCTCCAGACGGCATTGAACCGCATTCCGGCCGTCCGAGATCTGTCTTGACAATTGAAGGCCCCTTTCCAGCAGGGGCAGGGCCTGATGGGGTTTCCCCATCAGAATGAGAAGGGATCCCAGGTTGCGGTAATCATAGGCCAACCCGCGCCTGGCCCCGAGACTGCTGTCGATTTCAGTGGCCCTGCGGAAAACTTCATATGCATAGGCCGGCCTGTTTTCCTGCAAGGCAATCAGGCCGATATTTTTCAAAATGGCGGCCTGATCCGCCCTTCGGCCTATTTTCTCCGCGAGCTTGAGGGCCTGCTCCTCGGATTTCGCCGCTTCCTGAAGGTTCCCCAGGCTCATCTGGATGAGGCCCAGGGTGCTCTTTGCAAGCGCCAGCCTCTGCTCGTCATTTTCAGACTCGAAGAACGCCAGGGCCGTCTGTTGATGCGAAAGCGCCTTTCTGTAATCACCTGATTTCCAGTAAAGGTCTGCCATGTATTGATGGCCCTGTGCGGCCTGAAGCGGCCTGTCCAGTTCCATGAAATAAGCCAGGCCTTTTTCCTGGGCCTGGGCGGCGGATTCATACTGGGCGAGGCGGTCATAGGCGATCCCCAGAAGCTGGTATCCGGACGCCAGGTTGAACACCGCGTTTGCATCCCCCCCATGGGTTCGAACGAGGGCTTCCAGAAGTCCCAGTCCTTCAGTCAACACATCCCGGGCTTCCCAGTATCTTTCCTGTTCCAGCAGGAACCGGCCCTTCCGGATCAGGGAACCCGCCTCGCCTGCTTCCAATCCCAGTGCGCTGTAAATCTGCCGGGCCGAATCCGTCCATGCCGCGGCGAGACCGTATTGCCTGGCTCCCGCATGCATAAACGCAAGCTCCTCGAGTGCTGCGGCAAGCGCCTGCGACGGCCCGCCTGTTCTTTCCTCCGCAATCGCTTTTTTCTTGTTTTCAATGGCCAGGTCGTACTGGCCGTTGTTCAGATAGAAATGGATCAAGGCCTGCCGGTTTCTCCGCGCTTCCTGCCCGCCGGCACGACCCGTACGACCCATAAGCCGCTCCTGATGCTCGATCGCCTTTGCCCACAGCCGTCCCTGTTGAGAGGCGCGGATGATCTCCCTTTCAATGCGTTGTATGCTGACCGAATCCCCGAGGGTTTCAGCCATGTTCAGGGCCTTTTCATAGTTTCGCACAGCATCATCGAAGGCCGCGTCCGCCTCGAAAGCCCTGCCGATTAAAACGGTTTCAACCAGATTATTCCTGGCAAATTGAACACGCTCATCCGTATTCATGCCCGGGAATCCCAGAACCATGAACGCGCCCCAGTCACGCACAGCAGGACGGGTCTGCCTCAACTCCCAGGCCGCCTGGCCGGCGGCATCCGCGGCTGTTTCGGATTTGAGCAGCCTGTAAAAGACGTCGAAAAAAAGCGCCCGCACCGCTTCATCGACCTGCCAGCGCCATACTCCGATACTCGGAGCGCCGGCATAGAGCAGGGCGTGGTAAAACATCTGCACGCTCTCCGCCACCCCGCTTTTCGAAGCGAGCGGGGCCGGGAGAGCCAGAAAGCTCGCCTTCAGATTCCAGGACACGGCCTCTTCCGCCCGCAGGAATCCGTCCTGTTCCGGATCCTCGAACAGCACGATCGAGGCGGCCCAGGGATTGGACTCGTTGGCCATGATCCATCTTTCGAAATGGATCACATCCGCAGCAGCGGCCCTGTCCTTCACGCCTGATTCGGTCGCCTGCCGGCCGGTCAGCATCTGCATGTTCTGAAATGAACGTCCGATCGCCTCTCCGACGGTTTCATCCCGGATATCCCCGGCGAAAAAAACGCTTTTCTGGTTGATTTTCCTCCGGCCCCAGGCCAGTCTGTAGGCGGTGAGGCTCGGCGCATACGAAAGGGTCCAGATGTCCGCAAGATAGACTTCCCCGTCCCAGAGAGCCTGGAACGGCACATCCCATGCGGCTTCCCCGGGTATGATGACAAGCTGCGTCTTCTGATCAAGGAACGCCCGGACAGGCCGCAGCAGGGCGCTGTACAGTTCGAATCCCTTTTCCTGAACCAGGCTGTCCGTCCGCACGGCCTGAATAAAACTTTCGGCCAGAACGCTTACGGATGCCGAAGTCCCGGGCAGCTCCTTCAGGAAAACCGTATCCCCGTCCATCGCCCAAAGGACGATCCTGCCTCCGATGTCCTCATAGCACAGGGCTGCCGATCCCTCCGGAAGGATTCTCTGCACTGCCCCGAGATCGACCGGCTCCACGCCGGACAGATAGCTGAGCACCGGATCTTCGGTCTGCACCTGATTCAACAGTTCCTGATATTCCTTCTCGAAGCGCGCCTTTTCCGCACCCCATTGCTCGATCAGAAAGAGACGCCCCTTGCCCGACTCTTCTTCCAGAATTTTTTCCCGGATTTCCTCGAGCCGGGTCTTCAGGTATCGAAGATTGCCCCAGATGATCTTATGCCTCTCCATCTTCCACAGCGGCGGCCTGCGCGAGACCCTGTCCGCCACCTGTTTTTCCCGTCCCTTTTCGAGTATTTCCAGAGACCTGCGGACATCCCCGTCGTCTATCGCCTGGCGAACCGCATCCACGTAGAGATCCCATCTGTCGGTTCTGTCGGACATCCATTCTTCGCTGCGTTCCTCCGGGACGCGCGCATTCTCGAGAAAGGAGATGGCCTGATCGTACATGTCTCCCGCATGGAGCGTCTTCCCGCCCGCGCTGTGCAGGCGGGACGCCAACCGGGCCTTGGCGTACAGAATGCGCCAGAGCAGCGACTCGTCCCCATGGGTCCTGAGCAGGGCTTCGCTTTGCTCGAGCCTGGCATATGCGGACGCGATGTCGCCTGCCTGCTCGTCCAGGTCCGCAAGGTTTTTGATGAGCACCGCCTCATCCTTCCAGGAATTGTCCTTCCGGCTCAGGTCGAGTGCGTCCTGGAATTGGGATTCGATTCCGGACAGTTGTTCGAAACGGTTCAGGATAATGCGAATCGAATCCTGTCCGGCGGAGGCGGTTGCCGTTCCGGATTGCATGAGCAGCAGCCGCAGGGTCCCGGATGCGCTGACCAGGGCCCGGATCATGGCCCTGGACGGCGATGGCTCCTCCTCGATCCGTTCGAGTGTCCTGTTCAGGCAGTCCAGGGCGGACCGGGCATGGATGTCGTTCCCGTACTGCGACAATTCGACGAGCGCCACGGAGGAGAGGTTCAAGGCGCTGGTCCAGTATCCCTCCAGATCATTTTTCTTTTCGGAATTCAGCCACACCTCGAGGAAGGCGTCCCAGGCCGCGTCATATTCGCCCGCCTGAAAATGGAGCACGCCGATGCGCAGAAGGCTGATCCGCTCCGCCAGGCGGTCCTTTCTCTTCCGGAAGATCTCCCTGCGTTTCTTTTCCTCCTCGATCGCCGGTCTCGTTTCCCTGAGGGATTCGTAGCTCTTGCTCTTCAGGCCGTAAATCAACGCAGCCTCTTCCGCCTTGGTCAGGCCTTCGGCTGAAGCGGCCCCGATTTCCTCCATGCCCCAGACCGGTATGGAAAAACCCAGCAATTCGATGCGCAGATAACTTTTCTCCGGCGGGCCGGCGTCGATTTTTTCGTTCAGCAGGATTTTTTCCGCCTTCTTCGCGTATTTGAGAGCGTCCGCCGGTTCGCCCATGAGATGGTAATTGTAGGCAATGTTCCGGTAGCCCATCTCCAGGTTCTCCCAGGCCGCGTTCCGCTCATCCTGCCTGGCTGCTTCCTCGTACACGGACAGGGCATCCTCATAACGGCCGGCCAGATGATACAGCAGGGCCAGGCGTTTTTGATTCCTCAGCACGGCCGGCCGGCGGTCCAGCGCATCATAGGCCTGTATGGCCTTTTTTAAATATATCTCAGACCGCTCCGATTCCTCCTGCACGAGCCCGCAATGCCCGGCCTGCTCGTAGAACACGGCCCGGACGAGGGGATTGGTGAAGGTGGTGTCCAGGGAGAGCCTTTTTTCATAATAGAGGAAAGCCTTCCTGAATCCGAACTCACCCGTGTTGTAAAAATTGTTCGCCAGATTCTGAGCCAGGCTCGCCTCCATGGCGGGATCCGCTTTTTCATCGTTGATTTCAAGGGCCGTGATCAGCACGCCGATGGCTCTCTCATAGTACTTCTCCCTCACCCTCTCCCTGACAAAGGGGAGCAGGCCGATCGCCCACTGGACCGGGGATACGATTGTTTTCCCGATCCGCACCAGGGCAGGATCCTGCCTGGCCTCCCGCTCCTCCTCGAGCCTCTCCATGAATTCGTAATTGTAGCTCAGGGCCCTGTACGGCAGAATCATCCGGTAATCGGCTTCCAGAGACTGCATGAGATAGGCGTTGGATTGATTGAAAACATCCGTGCTCTTGTTTTTCTCCGCCTGATAGGAAAGCGCCAGCCCCATGGCGAAGAGCGACACGGGATTCCGGGGATCCGTGTTGAGCCGGGCTCTGCAGCTGTCCAGCAGGGACTCGATTTTCCCGGCGCGATACATGGATTCCGAGAGTCCCCAGTGAACCCAGATGTCGTCCGGATGCAAACGCATGGCTTCCTGGTACCTGGACGCGGCCAGGGCATAATCCCCCTGCCTGCGCAGCCTCTCCGCCGAGTCGAAGTAGAGCTCGAACAGGGTCTCGCCCGCTTCGATGCGGTAAATGCCGCCCTCTATCCCCTTGTAGGTGTCGATCACTTCCCTGAGCAGGAAGATGCCCTTGAGCGCATCGCCGGAAGCCGCATGTATTTTCGCCAGGAAAATCTTGGCCTTGGCCAATGCCCAGGGCAGGTTGGGGACCAGGTCCTCCATGCCTTCCAGTTCTATCCTGGCCCTTTCATAATCGCCCTGGCGGAACAGGATGTCCGCAATGGACAACTGAGCCTCTGCCATGAGGGCCGGGAAATCGCCTGCATCCTGTATCAGCCTGCGGTACCCGCGTATCTTTTCGGAATCATCGCCCTGCACCTGGTTCATGAGCTGATCCGCAGCCCGCTTGCGCCAGAGCGGCACATCATCGTATTCCCGCAGAACTGCAAAATAGGCCTGTTTGGCGGTGATTTCCTGTCCCATGACCGTAAAGAGGCCGCCCAGCCTCATCTGGGCCTGCGCGCGCCAGTTTCTGCTCTTCGCATCCGAGAGCACCTGCGTGTAACTGGACAGGCTCTGCCCGTAATCCCCTTTCTCGCGGTACAGATCGCCGAGCATGATCCAGGATTCGGCCAGAATGGACCTTTCCATAGGATATTTCCGGATGACCTCCCTGCATTGTCGAATCCGGTCATCCAGCGGCCGGTCTTTCAAGGCGGCCAGCCTGAGGTCCGCCTGGGCGGATTCGCCGGTCAGGTCCGGAAAATCCCGGACGATGCGTCCGTACATCCCGCGCGCGGAAAGATTGTCTTCGAGGATCTGGTGTATTTCGCCCATGCGCAGCAGGGCCCTTGCGCAAAGCAGGGAATCGCCGGGGAAAAACAGCAGCACCCGCTGATATCCGATGATAGCATGCCGGAGGGCCTCCACGGAAACCGCTGATCCGAATCGGGAAAAAACCTGGTAGTACTGCTCGTCCGCACTCGGGGCGCGGGGGAAGAGGCCGTCCGCAGGCATGGCCCAGATGTCCAGGCCTGAACCCTTTCTCGAGGCGAACAGGATCAGGCTGTCCGAAGCCCAGAACGGATCCTGTTCCGGATGGGCGGAGTTTGTGAGGGGGATGATGAGACTGCCCGGAGAAAGGGGATCTGACGGATTGAAAAAGATCTGGCTGAGGTTCGAGCGGTCCAGCGGAGTGATGATCCCATCTCCGTCCGTGTCGCTGCAGATCCTGCGAAAAACCAGGGCCGTCCCGTCAGGAGACCAGTCCGCCTGGCCGGCGAAGGTGCTGTCCTCGACCAGCGGCACGGCGAGATCTTCTGAATCCTCCATCTCCGGCGTATCTTCGCGGATGAGGAAGAGATCGCCGTCCGGCCGGTGCCTGCTGCTGGTAAATGCGATCCATGAGCCTTTGGGCGACCAGGTCGGTTCGCTCCCCCCCATGGAGGTCAGCCTGGAAGCCATACGCGACCGGACATCCGCAATCCACAGATTGCTCAAACCGTCCTGGTCGGAGGTAAAGACAACGGCCTTGCCGTCAGGGGAAAAACAGGGGTCCCGGTCGAGGCCGAGATAATCCGTGATCTGAACGGGATCCCCCCTGACCGGATTTTCCCGCCTCAGGTCGAGATTCAAAAGCCAGATGTCGCCCAGCGCATCCCGGCGCTTGGATACGAACACGAGCTGTCTGGAATCCGGAGACCACACGGGCTGAATGTCCTCTGCTGCGTGGTGGGTCAGTTGAACGGTCCTGCCTGTCGCAAGCTCATAGGCCCAGATGTCCATATTGCCCGAGCGGTCCGAGGCATAAGCCAGCCAATGGCCGTCCGGCGAAAGCGCGGGATGGATGTCATCTGCCGGATGTGTGGTCTTCTGCACGATTTCCAGGAGCTCGCCCTCAGCCCTGAGCTGGGCCGAACCCCAAAAAATCAGAAGAAAGCCGAGTAAAATGATCCGCTTCGACTTGAAGCGCACCCACGCAAGCGGGGGATTATCTTTCATCTGCAGGGTAAAAGTCATCTGTTTTCGCTCGCTTATTCCGCGGCAAACCGCGGGAAATGGGCCCGCTTACTGATCATCGAAGCTCCCCGGCGGTGAGCTATAGGGGAATCTTCGACCTTTAAAAAAGCATTTGTTTTCTCTCGCCTACCCCGGGTCAAAGCCCGGGGCAAGCCCCCGGGAATGCACTCGCGGACAGGCTCATTTCACGGAGCTTATTTTTTTGCCCAGTTGCCGGACAGATCCTGTACCCAGGTCCCGGCAGGAGAATTTTTCTGATTCATGTCCGCAAATACGGCAAGGACATTATTGCGGTCAGCCTTCTTCAGGGATTCGTTGAGTTCTATGACCCTGTCCATGATGACGGTCCTGTTGCTGTTTTCATCCATCACCAGGTCCGCCACCAGTTTTTCTTCTTCCGGATTCTGGAAGGGCTCTGCGGAGCGTATCTCCAGGAATCCCTTGTTGTTCTCTCCCAGCAATCCCTTCTTCTTGAATTCGTTGACGTCATCGAGATTGAATTTCTGGGCCTGGTACGCGTCAAGCACCCTCTTTTTCTCCGGTGACAGGGGGATTCTCTCCCCTTTTTCCTCTGACCGCGTGGATGCGACCATCCAGGTGTCCTCTTCGAGCCGCCTGTACGTCCCGATGACTTCCTGCTCCAGGGCCGTCTTTTCTCCGGTGACCCGGACTTCAGGCGGTTTGATGCTGCAGCCTGCGGCAGCCAGCAGGATCCAGAACATCCAGCTCATTTTTTTCAATCTCTTCATGGCAACCTCCTCATTGGGATGTCTATTTTTCCATCAAACCGGGATTTTTCATGAAAAATTCGAGTGGAAGGCGTCCGTACTCGACCCTCGGCGGAAGCCGGACCGGCGAGAACCAGGGCTGCGAAAGCGACAGGCTCGGATACACATATCCATGCCGCAGTTCGAAACTGAACAGCTTGGGTTTCCAGCCTGCGTCCAGCAATCTCCGCGTCATGCGGATGTTTCTGTCCGACCCGGCCGCATCCATGCCCTTGAGCAGCGTGCTCGCGAATTTGGGGCCGATCTGAGTGATGTAAAAATATCCGTCCAGATCGATGCCCTTTTTGATGTCCACGCCTCTTCCGGTGAAGGAAAGCGAGGCGTTGAGTTCGGTCTCCTCCTTTTTCTTGACGCCGGGCGCCAGCATGGCCGCGGCATTGATGCGGGAAGCCTGGCATTGAATGCTGTAGGTGATGCTGTCCGGAACCCCTGTCCCTGGATTGAGCCACAGGGATCCGCCGATATTCCCCTCCAGCAGGTTCAGGCTGAAACGGGGCACCTCCAGAATACCTCCTGCCATGCGGATATCCATGGCGACATCCTGAACCGTGTATCCTGCAGCCTCGATCAGGCGGATCCGGAAATTATCGACTTCCCGGGTGGCCCCGCGGTAGAATTCCCTGAAAGATTCATACTGGAAAGCCGGTCTGGGCCTCCATCCTTTTCGGGGGACCAGGCCCGCCTTGACCGGATCCAGTTCAACCTGAAGGGGTATGGCTCCGCTGATGCCCCGGACGAATACCATCTCCTGCTGCCTGACATTCAGGGTGTCCGCCGCCAGGGTCCCGGATATGTTCACCGGCTTTCCGGCCGGATCCGGAGCAATGATGGAAAAAACCGCATCCGCGGATCCTTGCAAAAAGACGCCGGTCGCAGCCTCGATCCAATGCCCTGAGTGAAAACCGATTTCCCCGTCCGCACGAATTCCAGTCGCGGATTTGAGCTGCGCCACATTCGCATGGACGCTTCCCTCAACAGCCAGATCCGGCATCTCAAGCCGCATCGAATCCACGGAAAGGGACTGCTCATCCAGGGCCCAGGAAAACCGGACACGGTTGTTCTTCAGAGGTTCGGGCCGCACAGGCCCCAGGTATATCCCGCCCGCCAGAAGCTCCCCCCTGCCTTTGAAACGGACGAGGTCTCCGCTCAAATCCAGTGCGGCTGAGATGGGATCGATCCGGAATCCCTGCTTGAGATCCTCAAAAGCAGCGTCCAGCACATTCAGCCTGGCCGACACTTCCGCCCTCACGGCGTTTTTTTCCAGAATGCCGCTGACTTCGGCGGACAGGGAGTCTCTCCCCGTTATCTTAAAAGGCTTCAGCCGGGATTGAATGCCGAGAGGCATCATACGCAGAAGCGCCTCATGACGGATCAGCACGGACGGGACCGAAACGCGGAAGGACTGTTCCCTGAGGTTGACCAGCGCCTGCAGATATGCCTCAGCCGCATCGTTCACCCGGACGCGGGCATGGCTGACCGCAGCTGTCTGTCCGACCGGATCCGCGCGCATGACCACATCCGCGTTCAGGCGAATCTCGGGCATATGGTCATGGGTGCCGTCCGGCATGGCGAGTCCGGGTTCGGACCTGCCCCGCAGGTCCAGGCGGATGTCCTGCAACCCCCGGATACGCATGTCCCCTGCCAGGCCTGCAAAACCGGACAGGATTTTTTCCGGCATGGGCAAAGATCCCAGGTCAAGGGAGTCCAGGCCGAAACGGCCGTCGCAGGAAAAACGCTCCAGCGGGCGGGAGGGATCCGTTTCCCATTGAAGTCTCATGTCCACCCTGCCGCCGAACACATCGTTCACGCCGCCTGCCAAAACACCCCGGTACGGTATGCCCGCGCCCTTCAGATCCGCATCGATTTCCATCGCCGCATCGCCGAAGGCCAGGGACATCGTGTCGCCTGGAGACATCCGCACAGAATCGAGCCCTGCGGCGACCTTGACCCATGCCCGGAGGGAATCGGCCCTGGTCCAGGTGCCGCGCATATTCAGATCGTAATGAATCCCCCGGACCTCAAGCCGGTTTTGATCTGCTGCGAAAAATCCCCTGGACAGCATTGATTGAACCCGGAACCGAATCTGGTCCGGATCTCCCTCTGCTCTGCCGTCCAGCGGCAGCAGCGTCCCGTCGAGCAGAAAGCTGTCCAACAGACCTGCGTACGGATCAGGGAAGAGAGGCCTGACGGAACGGATCAGTTCGCCG
>JAFGEX010000407.1 GCA_016931355.1 bacterium | reverse complement strand
TTTTCTTTTCATTGTCCGAGTTGATCGCTGACGAGCTGTTTCAGGGTCATCAGATCCCACGGCTTGGATACATAAAAGGTCCCGTTCTTGCGGTCCACGGCGACGCGTCCGAATTGGAGGTCCATATAACCGGATGTCAAGACCCGCACGGTTTTGGGATGCTTTTCCTGGATGTGATTGAGCAGCTCGGACCCGGATCCATCGGGCAATCTCAGATCGGACAAGATGAAATCAACGGGGTGTCTGTCGATGATTTTTTTGGCCTGAATCGCGCTGGTGGCGGTGTGCAACTGATATCCTTCATCCGTGAACAAATCCACGAGGATCTCCAGGATTTCCTCCTCATCGTCCACGAAAAGCAGAGATTTGCTGTCTTTCATTGTTCCTCCGGGAATAGGCCTTCGGATCGGAATGGACCAATCCCTGTTCACGGAGGGGTTTATGCAAGTTCCATGCCCTTGAGAAAGATGATTTCCAGGTAACTGTTTTCTATGTATTTAAGATTGCGGGACCGTAAGAATCAGAACATGAATCAAAGAGGACTAGAGGCAAGCTTTTCCCCGGAGGGGAATGAATTGCCCCGGGATGGAAACGGCCCGATGTCCGGAGCATGGGTATTTTTCCTCATGGTTAAAATTCCGTTGCATCAGCGGGACAGACGGCCTGGACTCCCGGGCATCCGCACTCCGGCTCAAGCTTCGGGCCCGCGCACCCGTTGATGCGTCGGACGCAAGCGCCCCAAAAGCGGCGGGGAATCTGCGATCTGCAAAAAAAGACAGTTGGATTCGCTCGCCTGCCCCGGGTCAAAATCCGGGGCAGACCCCGCAGCAAGATGCGGGGAATGCGCGCGCTGTCAGGTCCATGCGGCCGGTTTCAGGCGGACGTTTTCTTGTATTCATTGAGCTTGTTTCTCAGGGTCCGGACGCTGATGCCGAGTATCTCGGCTGTTTTGGTGCGGTTTTCGGCATTTTCCCGAAGGGTTTTCATGATCAGGCTTTTCTCCGCGTCGAAGAGGGTGACCGGCTTTTTTTCCATGTGGGGGACATCGACGGATCCGATCTGCTCCTCGAAGAAGAAATGAGCCGTATCCAGCGTCTCGGTTTTGGGGCCGCTCATCACCACCGCCCTCTCGATGCAGTTCTCGATTTCCCGGACATTGCCCTGCCATCTGCGCTGGACCAGCATGCGCATGGCTTCCTCCGAGACGGATTTGACCGGCATGCTGTTATCCTTCGAATAATGTTTGACAAAATGCCGCACGAGCAGGGGAACGTCGTCCCTGCGTTCGGAAAGGGGAGGCAGGTAGATCGGAACCACGTTGAGCCGGTAAAACAGGTCTTCCCGGAATTTTCCTTCCTCAATCGCCTTCTTGAGGTCCCGGTTCGTTGTGGAAATGATCCTCACGTCCACCGGAATCGGCTTGCCGCCTCCGACGCGCTCGATCTCCCGCTCCTGTATCACCCGCAGCAGCTTGGCCTGCAGTCCCGGGCTGATTTCGCTGATCTCGTCAAGGAGGATGGTGCCGCCGTCCGCCAGTTCGAAGCGGCCCTTCGTCATCTTGATGGCCCCTGTGAAGGCTCCCTTCTCGTGGCCGAAAAGCTCGCTTTCCACAAGCCCCTCGGGCAGGGCCGCGCAGTTCGTCGTGATGAAGGGGCCGTGTTTTCGGTCGCTGTTGTAATGGATGGCCCGGGCCACCAGTTCCTTCCCCGTGCCGCTGGCGCCCTGGATGAGCACGGTGGCCCTGGAACGCGACACCATCCGGATGCTTTCGAACACGCGCTGCATGGGCGCGCTGTTGCCCACGATGTTGTCGAAGCTGAAACGCCTGTCGAGTTCGGAACGGAGGTAGAGGTTCTCGTCGACCAGATTCTGGTATTCGAAATATTTGTCGACGACGACTTCGAGCTCCTCCAAATTGAAGGGTTTTGTAATATAATCAAAAGCGCCCTGTTTCATGGCCTTGACCGCACTCTTGATGGAACCGTAAGCGGTGATCAGAATGATCCCCATCTCCGGATATTTTTTCTTCGCCTTCTCCAGGATCTTCATGCCGTTGATGTCCGGCAGGCGGATGTCCGAAACCAGGAGGTCGAACGGATGCTCTCCGAGCCGCTTCAAGGCCTCGTTTCCTTCCGCCGCAGCTTCGACTTCATATTTCTTATGCACGAATGTTTCTTTCAGGATGTCCCGAATGGCCTCTTCATCATCCACGACCAGAATGCGTTTGGCGATACCCATTCATTCCTTCCCTTTCGGCAATTGCAGCTGCAGGATCCCCCGGCCGCTCTCCGGTGGATCCAGAAACACCTCCGATCCGCTCCTGGAAGCCAGGCGCGAGAGCAGGGCCAGGGATAACCGGGCTTCGAGCGGCTGGATCCGGGCGGGTTCTTCCACAAGACGGTCCCACGCCGTCTGAGAGCCGGACGGCGCGTCGAATACAAAATTCAGCGCAATCCGGCCGGCAGGCGCCGGCGCCTCGCGGATGGCTTCCAGGCCCGCCCCCATGAAACGGAGGGCGTTCAGCGCGTGGAAAACCATCTTGTTGAATTGTTCCTCATCCCCGTGAATCCGAAGGTGCGACCGGGCGATGTCCGGATCAAGGATGCCGGATCCATCCCCGGACTGCTGCCGGGCCTGAATCCCGCATGCCTGGGTCAGCACGGGAGCGATTAAAAAATCCTCCGCCTCCACCTCCGGTTCACCCACCAGGTCCCAGAGGCTCAGAACCCAATCGTTGAGACGGAGGGCCTGCTCCTGAATGCGCTGGACCTGCTTGCGCCTGGGATCCTTCGCGCCCGTGTCTCTCTCCAGAAGGGCGGCGAATCCCGTGATCCCCCCGAGGCTGTTTTTGATTTTATGGATGACATCGGCGATCAGATGCCGGTTCTGCTCATCCATTAAATCGAGACGCACCATCTCCTTCCCCCTCCGTTTCCGGACGTTGGAAAATATAAGCATTTCCGAGGAAGAATCAAGCGTTATTTTGAAGGACGGATTGCAGCTTCTTGAGCAGCAGGGAGGATTTAATCGGTTTTTGAATGATGCCGGTAAACTGCTCCGACATCTGACGGCGGGCGGATTCGGGCACCTGCGTATCCGAGAGGGCGAGGATGGGGATGCGGGAATTGATGCGCTTCATGCCGGAGAGAAGCTTCAGGCCTTCGGATCCGGGGTACATCCAGTCCAGAATGATCATATCGACGTTCTTGACCTGCTTCTTATAGACCTGCACCGCCTCGTTTCCATTCTGGGAATGGATGACGCGGAATCCGACCTGTGTCAGGAACTGCTTGAACTGATCCGCGGCCGGTTGTTCGTTCTGTACGAGCAGGATTGTTTTTTTGTTCGTGGATGCGGTTGTTCCCGGTTTGCCCCGCTCACGGGCTGTTTCAGCCTGGGCGGGCAGGAAAATTTTAAAAACCGTACCCTTCCCGTTTTCACTGAATACGGACAGAAAGCCGCCGTGGCCGGAGACCACTTCCTGAACCATGAAGAGCCCCAATCCCCGGCCGGGCTTCTCCTCCTTGGTTGAAAAATCGGGATCGAATATTTTTTCCTTGACCGGCAGCCCCATGCCGAGGCCGGTGTCGCTGATCGAGATCTGGATGTATTCGCCGGGCTTCCGTTTGCCGCAGAGGCGGGGATCTCCCTCGTTGATCCGCACATTCTTGGTCTGGAAAAACATTTTGCCGCCCTGTACCATCGCGTCCCTGCTGTTCAGGGCGATTTCGAAAAGCGCCTGCTGGATTTGATTGGGATCCCCCTGCACCGGTAGAAGCTTCGGTTCGAGCTCAGCCTGGATCACGATTTTCCGGTCCAGCGTCCTCGACAGAATCCCGGCGATTTCATTCACCAGGTTGTTGACCGCCATGTTGGGCACCGTGTACGATTTGCCCTGTGCGAAGGCGAGCAGCCTGCTGGTCAGCTGGGTGGCCTTTTCCGCCATGCCTGTGATCTGCTGTATGGACTTGTAATGCGGATTATCCCTGGAGGTGTCCTCCCCGAGAATCGTGCTGTATCCGAGTATGGTTGCCAGGAGGTTGTTGAATTCATGGACAATGCCCCCTACCAGGGTGCCGAGGGTTTCCATCTTTCTGGCCTGGACGATACGGTCGATGTTGCTCTGAGACTGCTCGTGAGACTGCTCGTGAGCCGTCACGTAAAGCACGGTGCAGGAGTCGCCGTTCATCGGCCATTCAAATGGGACGCATTCGCAGACCAGCACCTTGCCGTCCGCGCCAATCAGAGGCAGTTCTTCCGGGTGAAAGCGCTGCTGCTTTTTCAGGAGGGCGACCGCCTGATCCGTATGCGAAGATTCGACAAGCTCGACGATGGGTTTCCCCTCCAAATCTTCAGCCGTCCATCCGAGACGGTGTCTGATCCACTCGTTGGAGGACAACACGCAGCCGTTCCGTAAAAGGAGGATTCCGACAAAAGGGATGCTCATGAGCATCTGCTCGGTCCCCTGCCCGGTTACAGGAGCGCCGGATTCCGTTTCCCTGTCCTGGAAAAGAACCGGCAGGATCCCCTCGAGGAATTCGAGATCCTTCACGGACCAGAGGGAAGCCTCACGGCTCAGAAGAAGCACGAATCCCGTGAAGGCTTTCTCCTGCACCGGTACGGCCAGCAGGGATTGGAAGGCGTGAAGACCGGACTCATCGGAGGGAATGGATGTTTCCAGTACGGTATTCAAATGGACGGTCCCGGCGGAACCTTCCCCGGTTGCAAAAACCAGTTCCGAATCCCGGATGATCTGCAGCCAGGAAAACCATTTCTCAAGCTCGAATCCCAGAAACGGCAATCCGAAAAGCGACGTGTCGCCGTTCTTCCAGAATCCGGTCAGGATCGGCTGCCCGCTTTTGTTTCCGGAAAGGCCGACCCATTCCGCGCTCATCAGATCCCGGATCTCCTGCAGCTCCGGATCGGCATGATCCGTTGCGGTCCTGACGCCGCTGTTTTTTAAAAGCCCGGTGAGGATGGAAAGGTGCCGGCTGCGCCGTTCATCATCGGTCCGGTCCTTCAGGAACAGCCGGACGATGCCGGATCCGCCTTCTCCGGCCTGATAAATCCCGTTGGCCTGCATCATGAAAAAATCGCCGCTTCTGCCCGACAGAAGCAGCGGTACATCCCGGATATATCCGCGTTCCACGCAGGTCTTCAGATGCCGGGTCCCCTGTTCGACCGCCGACTGCGGGAGGATTTCTGTAAATGCCCTGCCTGTGATTTCCTGCCTGGTGTATCCGAGCAATTCCTCGAACGTGCAGTTGCATCCGAGAATGGACAGATCCGGACTCAGGGCGACGTACGCGATGTCGGCCTTGGAATAGAATTCCTCGTACGACTTCTCCGAAAACGATTCCCTTGCCTCTTTCGTCATTGGACTCTCAAATCAATGCCGCCGTATTCTTTCAGATTAAAACATCCGGGCGACGAATCGCCCCGCACTCCCCGGTTTCCAGTGAATAATCCTTCATGCGCGCCCGCTACGCGGCAAGCCGCATGTATTACGCCCGTTGCCGGATCAAAAACAGGTTGAGTTTAAACCTGTCCATCCCGGAGATATGCAAATGTCATTCCATTTATCAGCCGGAACGGCTGAAGGGGGACATCCCGGAATGAGCATAAAGGATTAATGAATTTATAATCAATATCTTAAGGAGATTCAGAAATGTCTTTTTTTGAGGAAAAATTATTCCTTCCCGTTGTTTTCCTGAAGCACCTTCTGTATGGCTTCGATCAATTTTTCAGTTTGAAAAGGCTTCTGCAGGAAAAAATTTTCTTGCAGGGCGATCCAGTTCGGCCTGTCCTCAGGAGCATAACCGCTTGTCATGACGACCTTGACGCGGGGATTGATCTGCCTCAGGGCGCGATAGGTCTGCTCGCCGTCCATCTCCGGCATGACCAGATCCAGCAGCACGACATCAATCGTGTCCTGGTGCTGCCTGTAGAGCTCCACAGCCTTCTTCCCGTTCTCCGCCAGGACCACGTCGAACCCCCCCTTCTTCAGCATCCGCTCTCCGACGCTCCGGATGATCGTCTCATCATCCACAAGGAGGACCACGGGTGTTTGGGAGGTGGAAACTTCCACGGATTTGGGCGAAGCGGATTCGGTCTTGAACCGCGGCAGGTAGATGGTGATCTTGGAACCCTTGCCCAGTTCACTGTCCACCAGAATGGCGCCTTCGTGGTTCTTCACGATCCCGTACACCATGGACATGCC
Source organism: bacterium (assembly GCA_016931355.1). Lineage (GTDB taxonomy): Bacteria > Zhuqueibacterota > QNDG01 > QNDG01 > JABMRT01 > JAFGEX01. The sequence continues at coordinate 3,719 of JAFGEX010000407.1, read as the reverse complement.
GAGCCCCTTCCCTTCCCGCGACGGTTTCGTGGTGAAGAAAGGCTCGAACAGGCGCGCCTGCGTCTTCCTGTCCATGCCGATACCCGTGTCAATGACGGTCAGCCTGACGTAATCCCCCTGTTCGATGCCGAGCTGGGTCTTCACGAAGGATTCGTCCAGGATGACGTTCGAGGTCGTCACCACCAGTTTGCCGCCGCCGGGCATGGCCTCGATGGCATTGATGCAGATGTTCATGAGCGCCTGATGCAGCTGCTGGGCATCTCCCTTGACAAGCCACAGGTTTTTCACGTGATGTTTCTCAAGGGCGATGGAACGGTCCACGGTGTGGGACAGGATCGTGATGACATCGTCCACGATCTGGTTCAGCGGCACATTGGTGACCCGGTACTTGCCTCCCCTGGCAAAGGCCAGCAGGCGGTTCGTGAGATCCGCGGCCCGCTTCGCGGTTTCCGCAATGGAATGGATGTCGTTAAAGTAGGGATTTTCCTTCCCCATGTCGCTCATGATCAGAGAGGCATATCCCAGGATGCCTCCGAGCAGGTTGTTGAAATCGTGCGCAATGCCGCCCGCGAGGGTCCCGATCGATTCCATTTTCTGGTTTTCAAGGACCTGCATCTCGAGCTGTTTGCGCTGGGTGATGTCAATGACATTGCCCAGAACAGCCGGCCTGCCGTCCAGGATGATGCGCCTGCAGCGCATCTCGCCCCACCAGCGTCCTTCGTCCCTCTTGATCAGGCGGATCTCATACTGGTCCGGGACATTCTCCTCCTTCTCCCTCCGGATTTCCCGGCTCTCGACCATGCTGCGGTCCTCCGGCGCGACCAGGTCGAAAAAATTGCGTTCCAGGAGATGATCCTTCGTGTATCCGGTCAGGGCCTCGAAGGTTTCGTTGACAAAGAGCAGGATCCCCGTCCGGATGATGAAGGCGCCCACCAGGGACGACTCCACCATGACCTGGTATTTTTCCTTGGACTCCCGGAGCCGTTCCTCAAGGGCCTTCCGGGCCGTGACATCCCGGACAAAGCTCTGTATGGCGGAGGAACCCCTGAACCGGACCTTCCGGCTGCTGATTTCGGCTACGAAATGGGAACCGTCGCTTTTCAGCAGCGAGATTTCCACGGGATTGACTTTCTGCTTGTTGATGACCTGGTTGAAAAAGGTGTCGAGCCGCGCCAGGCTGTCCGGCAGGACGATGCGGCTCCACTCCAGCTCCAGAAGATCCTTTTTCCCGTATCCCAGCAGGTTGGACGCCACATGATTGCATTCCAGCAGCTTCCCGGAAGGGTGGTGCACGATGATGCCGTCGTTCGTCCCCTCGAACAGCGCGTAATACTGGAATTCCTTTTCCAGTATTTTCTTCGTCCCGTCCTCGATTCGCTTTTCGACGGTGCGCGTCCAGTCGTCGATCTCGGAGTTTTTCTTTTTCAGCTCATAGAACAGGCGCGCATTCTGAAGCGAAATGGCCAGCACGGTGGAAACGAACTGGACGAAATCGACGATTCGGCTGTGATCCCCCAGGTCGGAAAAATTGAGGATGACGAGGGCTTCCAGCTTGCCTGCATCCGAGGAAAGGGGCGACGCCAGAACATTCTCAAAACCGGTGCGGCGAAAAGCCTCCGTGAAGGAGCCTTCCTCTGCGAAATCATCCGTGAAAAGCAGCCTGTTCTCGGTATAGCAGCTCTGCATCAGCCCTTCGAGCAGCTCCCTCGGAAGGGCGGGTTTCTCAAGATGAGGCGAACCGATGAGCAGTTCCCCGGCTCCCGCGCCGACGTCCCACGAATAGACGAGAACATGCTCGGCCAGACAGCGTTTCTGAATTTCCTTGAGAAGCCCCTGGGCGCGTTCCCAGGGATCGGTTGTGGAGGAGAAGAAATCCTTGCCAACCGCCCATTCAAAAAAAGATACGGTTTCCTTCTCGACTTCTTCGGTTTTTTTCTTTTTCCAGAACATGAAATGGTGCCAACCTTAATTGCCCGCTTCTTCCGGGATTCTCCGCGCAGGTCTCTCGCCTGAAAACGCAGTCCGGCACACCCCCCCAAAAGACCTAAGTGCAATACTCATGCCTGCAATATGCGGAAGGCGCCGGTATCCTTCCGTTTAAAGCTGAATCTCATTTCAATGATGCACGGGAAATGCAAAATCGACGCATTTTAATTCGTTTTGAAATGAAAGTCAAGGGAAAAACCTTTATATTTCCTTCATAAATGTGACGAAAAAATCATCATTTTGAATCTGTCAGCGAGTGCATTCCCCTTAGGCTTGCCGCGGGGTAAGAGAGCGAATCCATACGTCTTCTTCTTGACAGATCGAAGATTCCCGGGCAGCGCGCTGCCCGGGAGCTTCAATACGGTTTATCAATGATGGGCAAGGCCGGGAACCCTCCGGACTCACCGTTGCTTCCGCTCCGGCAATGCCTCCGGGCAGCCGGCTATTCCTCCTGAATCCTGCCGGTCATGGGCACGAAACGGACCGGTATCAATCTCTTCTTCTGAATCTTTCCCTTTGCATCCTTGACCACCAAAACCAGTTCCTGGTATCCCACGCCGACCGGAACGATCATACGGCCTCCGGGCGCAAGCTGCCGGATCAGCGGTTCCGGGATTTCAGGCGGGGCTGCCGTGATGATGATGGCGTCGAACGGAGCCGCCTCCGGCCATCCCAGATAGCCGTCGCCGGCCCTGCAATGAATCCGGTAGCCGAGTTCTTGGAGCAATTCCGCCGCACGATCCGCCAATTGCTCCACAATTTCGATGGTATAGACGGAATCCGAAATCTCCGCAAGCACCGCGGCCTGGTACCCGGATCCGGTTCCGATCTCGAGCACCTTGTCGGATTTTTTGAGACCGAGCTGTTCGGTCATGTAAGCGACAATGTAAGGCTGCGATATGGTCTGGCCGTGCCCGATGAGCAAGGGGGAATCCGTGTAGGCAAGCGATTTCATGGACGCAGGCACGAACAGATGCCGCGGAACCTTTTGCATGGCTTCCAACACGGCCGGATCTTCCACACCCCTGGCCATGATCTGCCGGACGACCATGTTCTCCCGCATGGAGCGGAAGTCGGCCTCGGTTTCACTGTTCATCAAGGGATCCTTCTTTGAAAGAGGACTGGAAAGAAGTCCCAAAAACAGGACTATGGCGATGCAGGGCAAACCGTTCATCTTGATTCATCCCGTTTCTTTTTTCGACTTCAGGGAGCGAAGGGGGATCTGGTTCTCCCGACGGATGTCCTTCCAGTACTGGCGCTGGATTTCATACACGCAGATGCCGAAGGCCACCGCCACATTGATGGAATTCTTGTATCCCAGCATCGGGATTTCGATGATGAAATCGGACCGTCGGAGCACCTCCTGCGAAACGCCGAGCGCCTCATTGCCCAGGACCAGGGCCATGGGCAGGGGGAATGTAAAATCCCATATCCACCTGCTCCGGTCCGTGAGTTCGAGCGCAGCCACCGGTATCCCCGCTTCTTTCATGCCGTCAACCGCTTCCAGCGCATCGGCCCGATGCTCCCATTTGGCGTAGGGAAGCGCGCCGAGCGATGTCTTCTCGAGTTTTTTATTCGGCGGATGGGCCGTGTATCCGCAGAAAACGACCTTCTCGATGCGGGCGCAATCCGCTGTGCGGATGATGGATCCGACATTGAAGGCGCTCCGGAGATCCTCCAGGATGACGGATACGGGCAGACGCGGAAGGGCCTGAAATTCCGCCGGGCTGAGC
>JAFGEX010000406.1 GCA_016931355.1 bacterium | reverse complement strand
GGGCATACGTGTCCGTTTCGAACGATGCCGGCAGTATTTACTGGAATCCCGCGGGCATGATGGAATTGAAGCAGGCCGAAATCTCCTCCATGTATTCCAATCTTTTCTATGACGCACAGTATTCCTATTTCGGGGCTGTGCTTCCGCGCATTCTGGAGAATCCCCAAAATGCACTGACCCGTTTTCTGGCCGGACCCAACACGGCCTTCGGTCTCGGGTGGGTGGGCCTGGGAATGGTGGGATTTCAACAGACCACGGCCACAGGCGTCTATCTGGGGGATTTCAACATTGGAGAAAATGCGCTGCTTTTTGGATGGGCCCGGGAGGAGACCGGAGAATGGGGCGTTTTCCGGTACGGTCTGAATGCCAAATGGATCAATCAGAATTTTTCGAACCTTCGATCTTCGGAGGACATGGGGATCGGAAAATTCGAGCGGGACTGGACAGGGGGGATGGATGCGGGCCTCTCCTTCCAGCCGATCAACATGCCGGGGCTGAAAATTGTCTCGGTCAAATACCTGCTTCCGTTGCGGATGGGGATGGCAGTTCAGAACATCCTTCAACCCGGATGGGAGAAGGAGGGGGGCGGGAGCGACCCGTTTCCCCGCGTTTTCCGGTACGGCCTGAGCTACAGGTGGATACTCAGGGACTGGATCTCCCCGACCTGGCACGGATTCTACGATGCCGTGAAGGGGATGCAGATCCTGACTGCGGTTGATCACGAATCTTTCAAGGGAGCGAAGGGCTCGACCTCTCTGGGGGCCGAACTGTTCATGCCTGTCGTGGAGGGCCGGCTGCATCTGTTGACCCGGGCCGGTTACAACGACCGGCACAGGGAAACGAGCTTGGGAGCGGGCCTCTACATCCTGTTCGGCCGGAATGCCTGCGCCCGGATGGATTACGCCCTGTGCATGCATCCGGATCTTGTGGATGACAACCGGTTCTCCCTGAGCATACAGGTGGGGGCGGACCGAGGCATTCCGTTCTTCAGAAAACTGTCCAGGCGGGAGGATCTGTCCGAGGCACGGCAGAACCGGTATCTCATGCGCATCCTGGCCGAATACCCGGATCCGCGCGTCTCGGAATCGGCCGAGCTTTTAATTTCCAGATCGGACAGCCTGCATGCCGGCCGTTATTATGTGCTGACCAGCGGACGCGGCAAGGCCCAGTGGCTGCTGGCCGAAGCCAGGAGTCTTCTCAAACAGGGCAAGGATGAAAAGGCTCGCAAGAAGGCCGAGGATGCGGCCAGGGAATACGCGCCGCTGTTCCTACAGGCTGAAAACCAGCTCAAAGACAATGAACTTCTGGACTTCGGAGAGGCATTGATCATTGCGGGCCTCCCCAAGGATGCGGTCATGGCTCTGGCGGAGGTCACCCAGGAGGGGATCCGGCATCATTATTTGACGGCCACGGCGCAGAAACAGATGGGGAATTGGGATCACGCGCTCGCTTCCTACGAGGAGGCGGTCAAATGCTTCGAGCAGGAGCAGGACTTCCAGAACATGGCTTCCCTGTCTCTTCTCGGAATGGGCGAAATGCTGATGATGAAAAAACAGTACAGAGCGGCACTCACCGCCCTGGAGGTGCTGCTGTCCAATCCCCATTCCATTTTGCTGGGCGACGAATATCCCAGATTCCCGTCCTACGCCGATTTCTGCATCCTGGACGATGCGCAGTTCCTGGCCGGCCTGTGCACCCTGCAGATCCAGGATCCCAGGGAATCCGTCCATGCATTGCTGATGACGAACCGCCTGTATCCGCAATCGGTGTACGGCCGGCTGGTGCTGCGCGAAAGCGAAAGGCTGATCCGGATTTACCAGAACGCCGAATGGAATCAGCTGGAAGAGGCGGCGGACGGCCTGCTGTCGGATTATCAGTCGTCGCACGGGATTCCCCGGAAATGACTCTGACAGCGAGCGCCGGCGGGCGAATACAAATGTCTTTTCCGGGCCGGTCAGGAAATCCCCCGGCAGACCGCCGCCGGGGCGCTATTATCGGGTGGATGAGTGGAATGAACAGAAAAGAGAACAGCATTCGCAGCCTGGGGGGAGTGATTAAGGTCCGTCTCATGGCCCTGCTGCTGGTTTGGGGAATCTGCAGCCGGCTGGCCGGAGCTCCGGCAAAGGGCGTGCTTGCGCTTCATGGACCCCGTCTCTATGCAACCCCGGCGGGTGAATCGCTGCGCTTCGAATGGGATTTCCGCAGCGTTTCCGATACGGCCGCGTGGCCTGTGGGACGTTACGAGATACAATTCTGGTCCAGATGGAAGCAGTTCTTCAAGACCTTCATCGTCTATCCGGAGGATTCATCGGGCCACGGGGAATTGACCGTGGAGGCATACCGCGACGTATTCCGCAGGCACGGCCGGTATTTCTGGAGGGTCCACGCCTTCGACGAGGAGGAAAACAGGACACAATCCGGAGCACGCAGTTTTACAGTGCCCGTGCCTTCCATGCGGGAACGGCTCTCGGACTGGATCTATCCTTACCGGATGTACGTGGAATACAACCACCGCCTCCGGTCCAGCGAATACCTGGCTTTTGTCAACGAGGCATCGCCGACCGTTCATCTCCGGAGCTTCTCGGAAATCGGACTTGGATTCCGCCAGGTTTTATGGGATGAGCGTCTGTTCGAACTGCAGGAACAGGTGTTCCTGTTCTCCAATGTGGGAATGGGCATGGAATGGAGCACCGGTTTTCTGGTTCACAAAAACGCCTACTTTGCGTTTATTCCCCGGATCCGCGCCGATGTCGGATGGTTTTCCACGGGCCTCGAGGAATTCGACAGCAGGCAGAACAGCCTGTTCCTGGGAGCGGACATCAGCCTGATGCCCAAGGGATATGTGGTCCTCCGGGCAGGGTACATCCCTTGCTTCCGCATCCGCTATCAGCTCCGCGAAGGCGGGATCCGTACGTACGAGGGCGAGGGCTATGAATGGGGGATGCGGTTTTTCATCCCGCGCACCGTCATCAATCTGTTCAATCTGGCCGGGCTGGAATTTGATTTTCAAAAAATTCCCTTCGAATTTTCCGTGTTTTCATCGAAGGATTCCTATACGGGCACCGTCATGCACTCGAGAAGGCTCACGGTCAGCTATCTGTTCCGATAGATTCGGGAAGGCCTCCCGGCAAGAGACCGCCGGGCCGTCTTCCGTATGGCGGGAAAGGCTTGGCATTTCGATTTTTTCCCCGGCATGAGAGGGGAGGCAACGCAAGATGATCTGATCGGCGGGGGGGTGCCCGCCTGCAGGTTCAAGGATACGGAGGTTTTTCCATGAGATTGATCAAAGCGATCTTCATCCTTTCATGCTGGCTCGCAGCCCGGGCTGACGTACAGGAGATGCAGCGCATCCCCGTTACGGACATCCAGAGCAGGATATACAAGGATTGGATGGCTGTTCCCAGGTCTGCGGACCTCACCCTGTTCTGGGACAGGCCTTCGTCCGTCGAGGGGCGGGAAATCGAAAATCTGACGCATTTCGAAGTGGATTTCACGTCGGGAGACGGGCAGTGGTCCTCCTCGGGCCCCCGGAAGGACCCTTCTTTCGTATTGAAGGACGTGAAAATCGGACGGCGCTGCGGATTCGTGGTTAAAGGATACCAGGAGTCCAGCCTCATCGCCCTTTCCGACACGGCCTGGATGACGACCGGGAAACTCAGGCCCAAGGGACCCTCGGGTCCGGGCAAATGGCTCAATTATTTCCCGCTCAACGGCAGGATCGCCATGGCTCTGGTCAGACGGGGAATCGTGTTCGATGAATCGACCAAAGCGGGTAAAATCGCCTTCCATCTCATTTGGAATTTCGGCATCATCGGCGTCATCATTGTCGTCTTTTTTTCAATACGGACGCTCCGGCTTTCGAATGTTTTTCCATTCAAGAGAGGCCCTGCCCTCGGGCGCGGATTCGACAAAATGTACAGGAGGCAGATCCGGGATGATTTCAGGGGGATCGTGGAGGATTGGACGAAACTGATTGTCGAAAACAACCAGCACGTCGTGGATCTGATGAGAGGCAAATCCGGACAGAGCGCCCGGACAGCGGCGCCGGGGCCGGACGAGATCCGGAAGGAAAACATCGCCTATTGGAATCAAAACGGTGTCCTGAAGATACGGGACCTGCTCCAGCGCATGAAGGACAGGGATCTGGACAGGTATCCGACGGGAAAAATCATCCGTGCAGGACTCGAGAATCACGAATTGGGGGGATTCCGCTGGCCGGAAGTGTCCGCGGAAGTGGACCACGCGGTTGAGAACCGGGCCCTCTCCGAGCAGGAAGCCCTCAGGCGAAAGAGCCTGATCGACTGGCTCTGGAACCTGGGAACCCTGGCCCCGCTGGTCGGTTTGTTCGGAACCGTCACGGGGATCTCCCATGCCTTCAGCCAGCTCACGATGCTCACATCGGAGATCACGCAGACAGCCCTGGTGCGCCGGCTTTCCGGAGGCATATTCGAAGCCCTGTGGACAACGATTCTGGGGCTTTTTGTAGGCATCATTTTCACGCTGGTCTATTATTACTATCAGAACAAACTGAGCTGGATATACTCCAAATGGGAAGAAATCTACGCGGACATATCCGAGAAACTGTAAAAAGATCCGAATAAACGAGAATGGCCTTCATCAGAGAAAACATCAAACGGGGACTGAGTCTTCCCAGCCTGATCGACATCATTTTTCTGCTCCTCATCTTTTCCCTGGTCACGCTGAACGTCTCGGATGTTTCGGATGCCGTGGTCCAGTCCAATCCGGAGGGCAGTTCGGCCCCTGATCTGAAGCTGCCGACGATTCGCGGCGCGGAAACGGAGAAATTCGATCAGCGGGTCCGGACCCTCCTTTTCCAGATTGAGCACCGGAACCCCAGGGATCCCGCATCCGCCAAGGTGTTGTATGTGCTGGATCCCGGCGACCTGGAAAACATGGACATCCGGCAGGCCAAGCAGGCGGCCGTGGAGGACTCGGCATTCGCCGTCTTTCCGCCGGGCTATCTCACGATGCCGGAATCCGATTTTTCGAGAATCCCGGCGTGCAGACTGATTCGGGAAAGCATTCAGGCATACAAGGACCGGATGTTTCCCGGGCCCCGGCATTCCAATTCAGTGGAGATACGGGCGGTTGAGGACACCGAATTCAGGATCATCCGGTTCATCATGGACCGGTGCAGCGCATACGGGGATACCATCCCGCGCATCATCGTGCACACCCTGACCGGCAGAGAGGCGGCGCGTGGCATTTAGGAAGCTCAAACGGCACAAGGAAAACGTCGAGCTGGTTTCCCTGATCGACATGATCTTCATCCTGCTGGTTTTCTTCCTCGTGACCAGTTATGTCATCCGGACACCCCTGGAGGAACGCAGCCTCTACATCCCCACGCCTGAAAACACGCTGGGGAGGACTCAAATCCTCATTCAAATCATCGACGGCGAAAAGGCCTTCTGGCTCGACGAGACAAGCTCGGCTGTGGTTTCCGCCATCGAGGAGGAATTCGGCTTTCTTTCTCCCGAGGGGCTGCGGACGCGAATCCTGAACACCCTGGCCCAGAACAATGTCTATTCCTTCGAACAGCTCCAGCAGGCCATGCAAAGCCTCAAGTCCAGGGCGGAGCGAAATCCCGCGGCCCGGTTTTTCGTATTGATCCGCTGCCCGGATGAGGTGCCGTACTCATCCGTGCTTCACCTGATCACCTTTCTGATGGATACGCCGCACCGGAACATCCGGTACGGGTGCGTGGCAGGCCGGCTGAACGACATCCTCGAATGCCGGAACATCTACACCGTGACTGAGGATATCGGCAGCCGCAGAATGAAGAACATTCGAATCGATTTTCAATGAAAAAGCACTCCTCTAAAATCCTGTGGGCGGCTGCCACCCTCGCGCTCGTCCTCTTGTTCCTGGTGGTCCGGGCCATCCGTCTCTGGCGATTGCCGTATGAATCGGTTAACATCGCTCCGGAAGACCAGTACGAGAGAATCGAGATTCCGCCGAGGCCGGGCATCCGCGGACTGGTCATCACGGGTCCGCGCATCCTGCCGCTTTACTTCGCCGTGGATTTGGCCAAGGCCGGCATTCAGCCGCTCGACTGGGATATCTTGAAAAACCGGTGCCCGGGCGCCGATGTAAGGATCAGATGCCAGGTGGATGAAAAGGGGAATCTCCGCTTCAACCAGGAAGACGTGCGAATGGAAGGATTTACAGAGGCGGGCACCCTGATTCAGAATGCGTTGAGGACATGGGCCTACCGTCCGGTCAAGAGCGGCACCATTGCGTTCTGGTTCAACGTCCCGTCCATGGGGAAAAAACTGAAAATCGATATGACGGGCATGGAGCGGGCGGCCTCCATTCCGGAACATGTCCCGATCATTGACGGGCAATTGCATTACATCCTGGGGCTTTCTGCACAGGATATCGAAGTGGGCAGCGGATTTTAGGGGTGATCCGGCCATTTGAAAGAAAGCGAGGTTTTTAGATGCGCGGATTTCGATCGGCTCTGTGTGCGGTCCTGCTGGTTGCAGGCAGCGGTTTCGGTCAGCCGTTCTACCGTTCGCAGGGACTCGAACTTTTCAACCGGGGCAATTTCGAAGAAGCCATCCCCGCCATGACGCAATGGACGCAGGAACATGAATCGGAAAAGGGGATTGCACTCTATTATATCGGGGAAAGCCATTATAATCTGGGGCTGATTTCGACCCGCGATCCGGAACAGAAAGAGCATTTCGTCCAGGCCATGCAAAACCTTTCGGCCGCCCTCCAGCAACCCGATCTCGGCGATCCGTCCAACGACTTGACCGCGGCGGCGCGTTACAAACTCGCGTGGTGCCATTTCAGGCTTTCCGAATTGAACGAAAATCCCCTTATCCATCTTCGCTCGGCTGCATCCCGTTTCGGCGAATTGAGGACCGCCCCGGACACACTGTCCGTGATCGCAGGTTACATGGCCGGGGAATCGCTTCTCCGTGCCGCCGTACACCAGCGCCGGATTTTTTCCCTGTCCCGCAACACGGGCGAGGCCGTCGGTCTGGCGGCCAATCATCAGCTGGCCCTCCGGGAGGCGGAGGCTTCCTTCCGTCAGGTGGCAGAGTCACCGCTTTCCTCAAAACGCCTCGCCCTCTGTTCACGGATCCGGCTTCAGGACATTGCGTATGAAAGAGGGGAATTGGTTCAGGGCATGCCCGTCGAAGTTTGGACGGAATGGGGTGTAGGGCAGGAGGCAGGCCCGCTTCCTGAATCACGGAGGCATTTCGAATCAGCCGATTACGGATCCGTTCTTTCCGCGTTTCCGGGGCCGCTCAGCCGCGAGTTCCGGCCTGCGATTCTCTATTCCGAAACACAGAAGAACCTGAATCTTTTTTTGCTGACCGGAGAAGACCGGTATGTCCGGTCCTTCAACGCCCTGCTCGACAGCCTTCGATGGACCTCTTTTCAGACAGAAAAACTCTTTTTTCAAGGCAACCGCGATCAGCGGCAGAACAGCAGGAGCGAGGATTTTCAGCGGCTCGCAACGCCGAGCCGAAGCCATTACGCCAAGGCGGCCTCAACCCTCCCGGAAGCCCTTTACTGGCTGGCCTGGGTTCAGTTCGTGGCCAATGTGGAAGGCAGCGATTCCTTTTTTGAACAGTTTCTGGAAAAAACCCGGCAGTCTGCAGGGGAGGACCGGATCGATTATTTACGGGAAGACGCCCGCTACCGCATCCTCCTCATCCGCTTCGACCGGTATGCGGCGGACAAAAACCGGCTTCGCACGCTCCGGGACGACATACAGGCTTTCCGGCCGGCACATTCGGAGATCGCGAGCCGCAAGGAACTCCTGCTCCAACTGGTCCGAATCGGACTGGATGAGCCCATCTGGGGGCAAGTCCTCCAGGCGGCGAATACCGATGCCCGTCTGGACGAGGCCTTCATCCTGATCCGGAACATGCTGGTCCGGGCGAGCATCGTCACCGGAAAAGAGCGGCTGCAATACCTTTCCTATCTGGACAGACTCTTTCAGATCACGCAGGAGAGGAGATCGGTGGAAACGACCTTCTACAAGGGCATGGCCCTTTTCCTGCGGGCGGAGATACAGGAAAACGCAGCCCAGAAGCGCCGGTTGTTCCATTCGGCTGCGGAACTGTTGAGCGACATTCAGGATCCGTACAGACAGGAAGGGGAGTACATCCAGGCGCGGAGCTATTTTTCATCCGCCAAACACGAGCTCAAGGAATCCGAGCGTTTCAATGTGTTCGACAGATCCGAGCCCCTGTTCATCCGGCTGATCAACCAGGCCCGGAGCGTGCGGTCTCTTTATTATCTTGGAGAAATATTCAGGATACGCGGAAACGACCGGGCAGCCCGGAAATGCTATGAGCATGTCATGCAGGTAACGCGGAACCAGGCCGGAGGCGAATTCTGGTTCAACAACGCCAGGGCCGGCTGGGCGACCTGCAAGGCCGCCGGCGATACGTCGCTCCTCAGGGACATTCGGATCAGCAGCGTTGAATTCCCGGAAAGACTCCTGACCATTCAGGGCGAAGAAATTTCGCTGGAAAAATTCGCGGATACGGATTTCATCCGCAACCAGTACTGGGAAGAAGCCCTCACGCTTCTTTTGAAATTCCGCCTCCCGCGACGGGACCTCTATCCCTCCGTCAATGTCCCCGCATCCAGCCGTTTTGCGCGACGATCCTTCGATTTCGTATCCGCCGGGCTCGATGAACGCATCGGTGCCGTCTATTCGGGCCTCCGCCTGACCCTCCTCTATCCGGAGAACGTTCCGAAGGAATCCCTGGTGCGATTGAACGGCATCCCCCTGGATACGGACAGCCGCGGTGAATTCCGTAAGTCCCCGATCGCCCTCGGGGAGGTGATTGAGATCCGGGTGGAGCATCCCCTCTGTTATCCATTTGTCAAGTCCCATGCTTTTCTCCAACCGGGCATACAGGATGTTGTCGCTCCGCTGGTGGAGAAGCAGAATTATGTGCCCTCACAGAAGGCTGTGGAAGGGATACAGGTCATCCATTTTCCGGACCGGATCGACGGAAACCGGGTCGTGATCACATCCGAAGTGCCGGTTTCGACCGGATCGCCTCTCTACCGGGATTTCACACTGGATATCTCGCTGCGGGATTTCGCCTACTCCGGATTGATCGATGGATTTGCGGCCGTTCATGCGAGAAAGGACGAACTTCGGATCTACAGGAGCCATGCGGGATCCGTTCCGGAGAATCTCCCCCTGACCTATGCGGGAAAACTGGAAACCCTGGGTAGCGCGGAAGGCATTGCCGTTGATCTGTCCGGCCATTTCTATGTGGTGGACTGGACGAAACACCGCGTCCTGGTCGTTCAACCGGACGGCACCGTGGTGCGAGAATGGGGAAGCTTCGGCTTCAATGCGCCGGAGGATGCCGGCAAACCCATCAAGCTGTGCTTCCCGACACGCATCGCCCTTGCCGAAGACCGTACCGGGGTTCCTCTGTGGGGTAAATCGTATTTCAGACCGCCGGTCGTCTATATCCTGGACCGGGAAGGCATTCACCTGGTCAGTTCCGAAGGCATATATTGGGACACGCTGAAACCCGGTTTTCTGGACAAGGGTGCAGCCTGCTCCATCGGCGTCAGCGGATACGGTTCGGAATCGAAACTCTATCTGGTCAATCATCAAAACGGCGGGATCAACGGTTTGGAGATTGCCCCTGAACCCTGATCAAACGGCCGTCCTCCTCAAATGCTTCAACCTCCTTTCACGGATCGTTCATCCATGAAGGCCAAGGTGATTGTCAATCCGGATTCAAAACCCCGCCGGGTGAAGAGGTATTTAAAGCCTTCGGTGGGGATTTTAAAGGAAAACGGATTTCAAGTTTCCATCCATTTCGCCAAAGGTCCGGGGGAGATACTCTGCGTCGCACGGGATTCAGTCCGGCAGGGATTTGAAGCGGTCATCATCGCGGGCGGCGACGGCAGTCTGAACGAGGGGATCAACGGCATCATGGGCACGGGCGTGCCCATCGGGATATTGCCCTTCGGGGGCAGCAATGTGGTGGCGCGGGAACTGGGAATGCCCCTTCATCCGGTTGAAGCGGCGGCTGTGATTGCTCGAAAGCGCATCCGTAAAATCGATCTGGGCGTCATCAACGAACGGTACTTCGCCATGATGGCCAGCTGTGGATATGATGCGTACGCGGTCAGCCGGACCAGCATGAAAATCAAAAAGATCATCCACCGGTACGCCTACATCTGGGCCGGCCTGAAGGATTTCATGGGATACAGACCCACCTCGATCACGCTGGATCTGGATCGCGGAAAGGTCATCGAACAGGGCACCTTCGTGGTGATCGCCAATACCCACTACTACGGCGGCTGGCATCAGGTCACCCCCTATGCGGAAATCGACGACGGATTTCTGGATGTCTGCGTTTACAAGGGTAAATTCCAGCTGGGTCTTGTCCGTTTTGCTCTGAATGTGCTTTCCAAACAGCATTTGTCCATGAAAAACGTACGCTACTACCGGGTGCAGCGGGCCGAACTCCATTCTTCAAGAAAAACCCTCGTTCAGGTGGACGGGGATCTTCTCGGGGAGCTCCCCATCACCGCGGAAATCGTACCAGGCGCAATGGATATTTTTTATTGAAAAACCATTCCTAAAAAGAAAGAACAAGCCGGGGGATGGATCATGGAAGCGAGAACAAGACCGTCTATTTTATCGGGATCCTGGTTTCCCAGGAATCCGGGGGAACTCACCGGCACGGTGCGGGATTTTCTCAGAAAAGCGAAAAAAACAGAAATCCCCGGCAGGATCCTGGGCATGATCAGCCCGCATGCCGGATATGTTTATTCCGGCCCTGCTGCCGCATACGGCTACAAAACGCTGAAGGGCCGTAAATATGATACAGTCGTCATACTCGGCCCCCAGCACCGCATGTTCGGTAAACGCTATGTGGTCACGGATGCGTCGCATTACGAAACGCCTCTCGGAAAGGTGCCGGTGAACCGGGATGCCCTGAAACAGCTTGCCTTGGACGTTCCGCTGTACCCGGTATCCCTCGACAACGAACATTCGATTGAAATCCAGCTCCCGTTTCTTCAGACCGTCCTCTCTTCCTTCGATCTGATCCCGGTCATGATCGGCCATGACGATGTTTTTAATGTCCAGGACCTTGTCCAGGCGCTTCACCGTTTTTCCAGGAATCGGGAGGTTTTGATCATCGCTTCCAGCGACATGCATCATATGAACGATTACCGGCAGGTCAAAGAAAGAGATGCTCAAATCATCGCTGCACTGGAGTCTTTCAGGCTGGACGGTATTCTGGAGAAACTGGCTGAACCGGACTGTTCCGTTTGCGGAAAGGTGGCCATCAGTGTTCTGCTGCAGGTTTCCCGCCTATTGGGGGCGAAGAGCCTTAAAATATTAAAACACAATAATTCAGGGGATATCACAGGAGAACAGTCTCCAGGCCAATATACAGTCGGTTATCTGTCAGCCGTCATCACGGACAATGCATGAGCGGATGAACTTGATTGAGGCTGGGAGAGTGATAAAAAAGCGCTTGATTTTTTCATAATTTATAATATATTAGGAATGATTCCTAAAAATTATGAGGTTTTTTCATGGAAACGGAGTCATTGAAGAAAACAAAGAACAGCAGGCAGCGGGACCTGGTCCTTCGCATCCTGCGCAGCAGCAAGGATCATCCGACCGCTGAATCGATCTATAGGGAAGCGCGCAAAACCATGCCGAGCATCAGCCTGGGTACCGTTTACAGAAATCTGAACCATCTAAGGGATGAGGGCCGGATCCGAGAACTTTCATACGGCAAGGGCATCAGCCATTTCGACGGCGAACTCAGGGAGCATCACCATTTGCGCTGCCTTTCGTGCGGATCCGTCGAGGACGTGCCCTGCATCATCCCCAAATCATTCACGGAGGAAGTGCAGGCTCAGACCCGTTTCCGGATACATTCCGCTCGTCTTGAGTTCATCGGCATATGCGGATCCTGTGAAGAGACGGCGGTGGAACGCAAGCCGGAACAGGATGCGGGCGGGGAATAGGGACGGTCGACAGCTTTTCATTCATGGAACATCCATCGAAGAAGGATCCCCCATGAACAGACGGAAATTTTTGACGCGGTTTTTGGCCGCCTTTGCGGGTCTCGGATTCCTTTTCCCTGCATGTAAGAAAAAGGGCTCGCCGACGCAGCCGAACGGTTCCGGGGACGGGACTCTGCCGGAAAAGAAAATCCTCTGCGCCTGTCATGGTTCCACATTTGATATACGCGGGAATGTGCTCACGGGCCCGGCCACGCAACCCTTGTCAACCGTGCCTGCCGTGTTGGAAGGCGATCGGATCCTATTGGGCGACAACGCCCGGGTCATTGACTTGACTTTGGCCGAGAACCAGAGCCTGCGGGCCGTTCAGGGCGCCAAAAAGTTCGATCTGCCGGGTCAGGCATTACCCGTCATGGTGATACGCCTGTCCGGATCGGAGGTCATCGCTCTGTCGAGCGCCTGCACGCATGAAGGATGCCCGGTCGATCTGCCTGCCTGAATACGGGGAAAGGAGAGACGCATGAAAAAGATATTGATGATCCTGTTCCTGTTCTGCTCCATCCGGACCTTCGCCCATCCCCCCAAAAGCATCACCATCCATTTTGATCCGGCAACCCATATCCTGAAGGTCACGATGCATCACGAGGTCAAGGATACGGTCAAGCATTTCATCAACCGGATTGACATTGTCTGGAATGAGCAGGATGCGGTCCGGCAGGATTTCGCCATTCAGCTGGATTCCGGGAAACAGGAGGCCCTGTACATCCTGCCCGGAGCGAAGCCGGGGGACAAGATCACCGTGACGTCCCACTGCAATGTCTATGGGAAAAAGAAGGAGACCTTTCAGCTATGAAAAAACAGGTTCTCTCCGCCTTCGTCGCGGTTTTTCTCCTGGGCCTGGCGTTTCATCAGGATTCCCGGGCCTATGAACGCAGCCTCGTCAACCTGCTCACCCCGACCCAACTCGATGCAAGGCATCTGGAATTCAGTATTCAGCATCATTTCCTGGGCCCTGTGAGCGAGGATCCCCTGGAAAATCTTCTGGGTGTGCATTGGGGCGCCAACATCGGATTGTCCCTGCGCGCCGTCCCGGTGAAGCGGCTGGATGTCTGGGGCAGCCATCTCATCCTGAACATGGAAAAGGTGTATGGCCTGGGGGCGGGTTACACCGTGGCCGTTCCGAATCCGGGCTTTTCCATGAAATTCGCGGCCGAATGGTTCCACGCGAAAAGAAAATTTTCCAAGGACGAGTGGCAATCGAATCTCCTGTTTGTGGCCGGACTGCAAACCAGGCCTTTGTTCCGGAAATGGTCCGTTCTGCTCAATGCCGGATTCGATACAGACGCTGAAAAAATGGGCGCCGGCATCGGTCTGCTCTGGCAATGGTCGAAATCCCTCTCTTTGTGGAGCGAATATTATCCGGTACGCCTGTACGAAGATCTGGATCATGATTCGTACGCCCTGGGTTTGAAGGCTGTCACATACGGTCATCACTTCTTCCTTTTCGTGTCCAACAACACGGCCCCGGGCGTTTTCCGCATGATGGCCGGTTCCGGTTCCGGGGATCTGTATCTGGGTTTCAAGATCCAGCGCGATTTCGAATGGTAGGCATCGGCCGGGCGGACCAAAAAGGGAAGCGGGGTTGCGACCATCGCCTGATGAAGGTCATGCATCCGCCGGGGGATCCGTTGAAACCAAAAATCACGACAGGGAGTACTGTATGAAGGAGATG
>JAFGEX010000405.1 GCA_016931355.1 bacterium | reverse complement strand
AGCGGCCGCCTGGTCATGACCTGCGGCCGCAGTGCCTCGCTGACCAAATGGGTGCAGGGCCTGCTCCTCTTCCTCTATCCGTTCCACCCGGAGCAGCGGAAGAAGGAAGAGCTGTACGTGGCCTTTCTCCACGAGATTTTCAGGCAGATCGAAACGGAAAAAATTTTATCGCGGGGATCCTTGTGATTCTTGCGGTTTCCTAAAACAGAAAATGAACATCGATTTCCTATGACGAACGATCATCCCGCAGCCCGTTATTACAGGCGCGCCCTGTGCCTTGGGATATTCACCGTGGCCTACAACATTGCTGAGGGACTGGCCTCCATTGCTTTCGGTATCCGGGACGAGGCGTTGACCCTGTTCGGTTTCGGGATCGACAGTTTCATCGAATGCCTTTCCGGCCTGGGAATCGTGGCCATGGTATTGCGAATACGGAAAAATCCCGATACGTCGCGGGGTCATTTCGAGAAAACAGCGCTGCGGATCACGGGGACCAGTTTTTATCTATTGGCCGTGGGTCTGTTTTTCACAGCTGCCTATCATGTGTATTCCGGGCATAAGCCGGACGCGGCTTGGAGCGGTATCATGATCTCCACGATTTCCATCATGGTCATGTCGGCGTTGGTAACGGCAAAAAGGAAGGTGGGGCGGGTCCTCGGTTCCGCTCCCATCCTGGCCGATGCCAATTGCACCCTGGTATGTATTTATATGTCCGTGGTGTTGTTGTCTGCGAGCGGATTGTACGCGGTCACCGGAATCGGTTACGTGGACAGCCTGGGCGCGCTCGGCCTGGTCTATTATACGGTGAAAGAGGGGAAGGAAGCATTCGAGAAGGCCGGCGGTGTCGAGTCATTCGGTTGTCGTTAGAAAATTTTCAATATTATTTCAATTTCCCACACAGGAGGAGAAAGACAACAGGAAGTCCCGTCCCATTTCTTGCCGAACGGTTCTCAGTCATTAACCATCGTCGGTGAGAACGACTGCCTGCCCCTGGAATGCTTGCATGATCCATGGGCAATCATTCTGTCGTGAATAATATCCCCCTGACCCGCATGCTCAATCCGGTTATCCCTAAAATTTTGCCCGAAAGAGCTGTAACTTGAGGCAGTTGCTGTTTGAGGATTCCGGGTATAGGCTCACCTGGGGGACAGCACAAACAAGCCTATCGTTGTTCAGATTCAGCAAGGCTCCGGAGGCATCCACCGTTTTCTTTTTTTGAGAATGATTGAAAGCGATGATTGCTCCGATGGCCTGGGAAGCAGATAAAAAGAATATTTCAGAATAATCTATCTCAGGTTTGATCAGGGCAATGATTCCAACAGAGACGAGGGTTCCCAACGCGCTCCCGCCAAGGGCTGAACCAAAAGAGCCTTGTTCGTCTCCAATGCATCCGATACTCCAGACTGCTGCGGCACAACCGAAATTCGAGGTGATCAAGTATCCGGGGACCGCTCCATCAAAGCCGCTGAAATTGAGCCAACTACTCTGATTCGGGTCATAGGTGAGCGCATAACCGATAATACCTCCCCCCAATCCAGCCAATATTGATCCGGCCCCGCCCAGAAAAAACTCGCCGGCAGTTCTCCCTATTCCAGTTTGATCAGACTCCTGAAACTGATACATGGAATGTTTTTCAATATTATCAGTTTCCATTATATTCATGATTGCAGATGTGCTCAACAAACAATTGCAGTGAATGCATCCGGCGATTTCCGGGTCAGCAGCCTCGAGACTTGCTCCCGGGATTGAAAGCGATCCAATGGCCACGACCATCAAGAAACCGGTTAATTTTTGTCGAATGGACATTTTGACCTCCCTTGCATGAAGTTCCCCCCCGCCTGCCGTGGGGATATCATTTTTCAAGTTGTGGAATGATCTTGACTGCTCAATGACGGGTCAATAGGCGTGCCAGACAGAAAACGGATTTATTCTGATTTTGGATTGGTTACATAAAACAATTATTAATATTGGATTGGCTGAACATCATTTTCAAGCATCCCGATGGAAAACCCGATGGAACAAATAAGCAAGTTATGATAAACTATACATCCGGTTAATGATTTGTATACACGGTGCTTCACGCGAGATAAAAACCTCTAACGGGCATGTCCTTAAAAAGCACTGATAGTCCATCCGGCAGGTTGCTTCCGCCTCTGGCCGTACTGCTCATGAGCTGTTTTCGACAGCGGGGATGCCGCATTTGCCGGATTAACTGGAAAATCGCATCCGGAACATGAACAGCGGAGAAAAGAATTATTGGAAGAATAAAATAAATATTCATTTAATATTTTCATTTTCAGAATATTATTATATTTTTTAAGACTGTCAATATCATTTGCTGCAACCAATAGGTCGATATTTTTTATCCCCTTGAAATCCATTTTTAATTCTATTATATTCTATTAATAAGAGTCTTTCTCCCGTTCCTTTTTATCCAAACAACCCGGCAATGCCCGGTGATTGGAGAGAGAAGTCTCTTTTTCGCCGCGCAAGACAACAGGGAGGTAAGAAAATGGCACCTCTCAGATTGTTGACTCTCCAGTGCAAAAAAAGAATTCCGATCGTTGTGTTGCTGCACCTTCTTCTGTGCGGAGCAGGATTTTCGCAGCAGAACGGCACGAATGTTCATGTCACAGCCTGCCCGGGGGCTGCGGTTGAAGACGGTGACAGGCTGTTCAGGGCCGTTTTCTTCATCGAGTGTCCAGCCGATATGCAGGGCCCGGCCTATCTGCGTGTTTATGACGCAGACATAGGCGGAGGCCTGGACGGGCTGAACGGGCCTTGCAGCGCCAGGTACAGGCTTTTCGGCAAAGGACAAATTCTGCCGAATGTCCGCTCCATCCGGGATTCCATCGGGGATAAGACCGCGCTTCTCGATATGACATTGGGCCGGGATGACCGCTACGACAATCAGTGGCGGACGCTCGCCTCTTTCAGCTCCGGCGACGGGGATCCGGCGGATTCCACTGTACGGTTCCAGTTGATTGTGGACGGGACAGGCGGCGCCTGCACGAACCTGTACCGGATCTTCGTATCCTCGGATGACAAAATCAACAGCACAGTCGAGGGCATGCGCATCACCACGCCGGTTGTCACCATCATGACGCCCGCTTCGGCAGATCTGGTTTCCCAGGTCCGCTTCAGGATGCCCCGGAACGCGGCACATATCCGGGTGCACAATTTCGACGCGGAGGACATGGGGGACATTTTCGTCCAAACGCAGTTCCGCGAAAAAATACCGGTTTCCGTATCGGCAAACGGATCCGAAAGCTTCACCCGGATTGCAGTGGATGAACAGGAGAGGGGCCTGGAGGCCGCCCTGATCATCGGCGGGGACAGGCCCAAGACGGATTACATCCAATGCTGGATCACGGACGATTCGGGCAATCCGCTGCAGATCACCGTGCCGGCAGGGATATCGCATATGAACCATTTGCCGGCGCCTGCGTTCACCGCGCTCCCGCTTTCCGACTGCCGTTCCCTCATGCTCGATGCCTCCGCCACCCGGGATCCGGACGGCGATAAGATGACTTTCGAATGGTTCCTGAACACGAAGAAAATCGGGGAAGGACGCCGGATCGTGCATGCCTTCCCGTCCGCAGGCTCCTTCCCGGTCGAGCTGCTGGTGAAGGACCATTCCGGATTCATCGCGCATTCAAAGAGCATCCTCCAGACCGTCCGGATCAACAGCCTGCCCGTGGCAGTCATGGATTGCCCTGCAGTCGCAGCTCCGGGCGAGGAGCTTTTGTTCGACGGCTCTGCGTCCAGGGATGAAGACGGGGGTATACACCGCTTCCTCTGGGATTTCGGGGACGGACGGAAAGCCGAAGGATTGGAGGCGCGGCACGCTTATGCCCATGCGGGCAGGTACACCGTGACCCTGGTCGTGGAGGACGACGGGCCGCCGTCCTGCAACAATGGGGAGGCTTTCTCAAAAATATGGATCAATTCGCCCCCGATCGCGGAAATCGAGATGCGGGAGAAGGCCGCAGTCGGCGAGGAAGTCCTTCTGGATGGCACAGGCTCCATAGACAGCGACGGCGAGATCCTCCGTTACACATGGGACACCGGAGACGGAGGGACGGAGGAAGGCGCTTCGGCGACGCACCGGTACGCGTCGCCGGGCGTGTACCGGGTGAAGCTGACTGTGCAGGACAACGCTGGAGCAGGGAACAGCATCCGGCAGGATACGGCCGCCATTGTCATCAATGCGCCTCCTGTACCGAAGGGTCATGCCACGGCGGTGGTATCGCCCGGGGAACAGGTCCTGTTCGACGGTTCCGGTTCAACCGACGCGGACGGCCGTATTATCGAGTATGTGTGGGAATTCGGGGATGGGGATTCGAAAACGGGGAAGCAAGTTCGGCATGCATACGAAAAACCCGGCCGCTACACCGTCCGCCTCTCGGTGGAGGATAATTCAGGCACTGCCAACAGCCGGGCTTCCACGGACCTGTCCATACGCGTTAATGCTCCTCCGGTTCCGGACGCGGGCGGTGACCGGCTGGTCAATTCCAGTGAGGTCGTATTCGATGCCCGCAACTCCAGGGACGAGGATGATCCCATCATTGATTATATCTGGGATTTCGGAGACGGGAGGACGGCCCGCGGTCCGGACTTGCGGCATGTGTATGCGCTGCCCGGAACCTACAGGTCCACCCTGACCGTCCGTGACGGTTCCGGGACGAGTTCAGCTGTGCGCTCCGTGTCCTTTCAGGTCCGGGTGAACCATCCGCCCGTGGCCGATGCGGGACAGGGACGTGTGGCGGCCCCGGGGGAAAAAGTGGTGCTGGATGCCCAGTTTTCACATGATCCGGACGGGGACATCACGGCATTTGAATGGGAGCCTGAGAGGGGTCTGATCCTGAGCGGCAGGCGTGTGGAACACGCGTTTTCCAAACCGGGCGTCTATCAGGCCATACTGAAGGTCACGGATGATGCCGGGGCCGGGGACCTGCACAGCGTGCAGATAACGGTCAATGACAAACCCATGGCTGTGATCGCGCCCGTGGCGAGAACGGCCCCGGGCAGGGAGGCGCGTTTCGACGGTTCCGCATCCCTGGACAATGACGGCGCGATCACGGAGGCCCACTGGGATTTCGGAGACGGATCGCCTTCTGTTCAGGGCCTTTCCGTTTCCCATGCATACGCGAGACCCGGCAGATACCTTGCCGTGCTCACGGTTCGCGACGACAGCCGGGCCATGAACAATACGGCCACGGCAACCTGCATGGTCTCCGTGAATCATGCGCCTGTAGCGGACGCAGGCCCGGATCTCTACACCTGCTCCCAAACCGTCCGT
>JAFGEX010000404.1 GCA_016931355.1 bacterium | reverse complement strand
CCGGACGTGATCAAGACCGCGGACTGGATCATCGACCTGGGGCCCGAAGGCGGGGACGCCGGCGGGGAGATCATCGCGGCAGGGACGCCGGAACAGATCGCGCGGAACAAAAATTCCTATACCGGGAAATTCCTGAAAGAGGAGCTTGGACCGGGTGAAAAATAAAAAGAAAGAGGCTGTTCATGATCTCCTTTCTGTTTGACGCGCCTGCATCGGACTGGATCCGATTCGCCCTGTTCCTGACCGGCATCCTGGCCTTCATCTTCCTGGCGGAGAAAACCCGAACCCGGCTCGGATGGAGCGCAGAGGTGACGCGCAAGCTCGTGCATGTCGGCACCGGCGTGCTGATTGTTTTCAGCCCCCTGTTTTTCGTTTCTCCGAAGCCCCTTCTCTGGATGGCGGTCCTGTTCATCGCAGTCAATTTCGCGGGCGTGGAAACCGGAAAGCTCAAGGGCATGCATGACACGACGCGGAAGAGCTTCGGCACGGTGTTCTATCCTCTGACGTTCTTCATCCTGGTGCTGACCTGCTGGAACGGGAACAAATCCGTCCTCATCCTCGCCATGATGGTGCTCGCCTTCTCGGATGCGGCCGCAGCGGTCGTGGGAGAGCTTTTAAAGCATCCGCATGAATACCGGTTCGGCGCTGACAAGAAATCCCTGGAAGGCTCGGCCGCCATGTTTCTGACCACTTTCCTGCTCATGGCCTTTTTCCTGAAACCCCTGGCCGCCGGGGACGGGTTGGAGATCTCAGTCCGCAATGCGCTGTGGATTGGATTCATCACAGCCGCGCTGGCAACCGCGCTGGAATCCGTTTCATCCGGAGGCTCGGACAACCTGACCGCGCCGCTCGGCTCCGCGTTCATCCTCCAGTACCTGCTGCACGGGGATCAGGCCGGCCTGTCCCGCCTGACCGCAGGCCTTCTGCTCGCAGGGATCGTGGCCCTTCTGTCCTTCCGGTTGAAATTCCTCAGCGCATCGGGCGCGGCAGGGACCTTCATTCTGGCGACGCTGGTGTTCGGCATCGGCGGATGGCCCTGGGCTGTCCCGATACTCGTCTTCTTCATATCCTCGAGCCTGCTCTCAAAAATCGGAAAATCGAGGAAGAAGCGCTTCGACCTGATCTATGAAAAATCGTCCACGCGGGACATCGGCCAGGTCTTTGCAAACGGCGGCGTGGCCGGGCTCCTGGTGATGCTGAACGGCCTGGCTCCGGATCCGGCCTGGTATCTCGCATACTTGGGAGCAGTGGCAGCGGTCAACGCGGACACCTGGGCCACGGAACTGGGGACATTCTCAGCATCCAGACCCTGGATGGTGACGAATTTCAAACGCGTGGCGCATGGCACATCCGGAGCCGTGAGCCCGCTCGGGCTGCTGAGCGCATTCGCAGCCTCGGCAATCATCGTCTATTCCGGTTTTTTATCCAATCCGCAGGCCTTCGCAGCCGGGTGGAAAAATCCCCTGATCGGCCTGATCATCCTGTCCGGATTCCTGGCCACACTGGTTGACAGCCTGCTTGGGGCAACCATACAGGCTCAGTACCGCTGCCCGTCCTGCGGGAAGATCACAGAAAAGAAAAAGCATTGCGGCGGAAAAACCACTGTTTTGGCGTCCGGATCCCGGTTTGTGGACAACGACCGGGTGAACCTGGCCTGCTCGGCAGCAGGCGCTCTTCTGGTCATCCTGTTGATGCATTTGCAGGGATGAGCCGGTCCGCACGTCGGCCTTGAAGCAAAACTGCCACGCACTTTTCAAACTGCGTCGCAGTTTCAGCCTGAAATCCCGGCCCGGCAAAATAGGCCTTGACAACGCAGCCTAACCTCTTTATATTCTTATCAGATAAATATCTCCCATCCCTTCTGTCGATTTCCGGATCCGGCATCCTCTCCTGAGAGCGGATGGCGTTTTTTCATTTTTCCTTCGTTGGCTTCGGCACAGGAGGATGATCAATGAAGCGTTCGTCCGCACCGGAAAACCAGGCTCAAACGCTTGAGCATGAGAACAAACTGCTCCGTAACGCGGTCGAGGAACTCTCCGTTCTCAATGAAATGGCCACCGCCATCGGATCGGCTCTTTCTCTGGACCGCATCGTGAACCTGATGGTGGGCAAATGCGTCAAGCATTTCCATTGCGAACAGGCTGCGGTGATGCTTCTGGAGCCGGGTCAGTCCGCCAACCCTTTGCGGACCATGGTTCGGAAGGCAGAAACCCGGTCGGATACCGGGCCTTACAGGCTCGACTCCCAACTGACAGGCTGGATGCTCAACAATCAAAAGCCGCTCCTGATCAACGATTTGAAAAATGACGAAAGATTCTGCACGGACAGGGATGCAGCCTGCCCCTACTGTTCCCTGCTCAGCGTACCGCTGCTTTCAAAAGGCCGAATGATAGGCCTGCTGACTGTTTTCAACAAGAAAGATCCGGAAGGATTCGACGAGCACGACCAGCGGCTGCTTTCCATTATAGCCGGTCAGTCGACCCAGGTGATTGAGAACGCCAGGCTCCTGGAAAAAGAAAAAGAACTGACGCGCATGGAGGAGGAACTGCGCCTGGCGCGCGAAATCCAGATGGGGCTCCTGCCCAAGGCATCCCCCCAAATCAAGGGATATGATATTTTCGGGATCAGCATCCCGGCTAAAATCGTGGGGGGTGATTATTTTGATTTCATACAGGTGAGCGAAACCCAATTGGCCTTTTGCCTCGGCGATGTATCGGGCAAGGGCATGCCGGCCGCTCTTCTTATGTCCAATCTGCAGGCAGCCGTGCGCAGCCAATCCCTTCTCGAAACCGCGTGCTGCGAATGCATGGTCAGGGCCAATACCCTTCTCTGCCGGAACACGACCCCGGAAAAATTCGCAACCCTGTTTTACGGAATCCTGGATTTCGCAAGCCATGCGGTTCGATGCTGCAATGCCGGTCACAACTATCCGTTTCTATTCTCCGGGGGCCGGGATCCGCACCTGCTTGTCACAGGCGGCCCGGTTCTCGGTTTCATGGAAGGGATCCCCTTCGAGCAGGCCTCCTATCCCCTGTCTCCGGGAGACCTCCTGCTGGCCTATTCGGACGGGATCACGGAAGCGCTCAACCCATCTGAGGATCAATACGGTGAGGAAAAGCTGGCGGAAATCATCAGGCGGAACAAGAACCTTTCCGCAAGGGAATTGATACAGAAGATCCTTGATGACGTCGGGCATTTCTCGGCAAACGCCCAGCAGGAGGACGACATGACGCTGCTGGCGATCAAAAGGGATCATTAGACGGTAACCTTCTGACAGAAGGTTACCGTCTCTTCGGTTCAGCAGACCGGGAACAGAGGCCGATATGATCGGAAAGACCGTTTCTCATTACAAAATCCTCGAAAAACTCGGCGAGGGCGGCATGGGCGTAGTCTATAAAGCCGAGGATACCCGGCTCAAGCGCACCGTGGCGCTGAAATTTCTGCCGCCCTCAATGCTGAACGATAGCGAAGCCAAAGAACGTTTCATGCGCGAAGCCCAGGCTGCCTCCTCCCTGCAGCACAACAACATCTGCAACATCCACGACATCGACGAGGCCGGCGAAGGGCAGCTCTTTATCGTGATGGACTGCTATGAAGGCGAAATGCTGAAGGATAAAATCGCCCGCGGGCCAATCAATCCGGAAGAAACGGTTGTCATCGCAGAGCAGATTGCTGCCGGACTGGCTGCAGCGCATGAAAAAGGCATCGTCCACCGAGACATCAAGCCATCGAACATTCTTGTCACACCGGATGGAACTGTAAAGATCCTCGATTTCGGACTCGCCAAGTTTGCTGCAGGTGCGACCAAAGTGACCAGGACGGATTCAACCCCGGGCACCGTCGCCTATATGTCGCCGGAGCAGACCATGGGCAAGGAGGTGGACCAGCGGAGCGACATCTGGTCGCTGGGCGTGGTGCTCTACGAGATGCTGACCGGCAAGCCGCCGTTCAAAGGCGACTACGAACAGGCGGTGATCTACTCCATCCTGAATGAAGAACCGGAGCCACCCCCTTCTTCTCAGGGTGCACTGGCAGCGGTGGTCACCCGAGCGCTGAAAAAAGAACCAGGCAAGCGCTACCAACGACTGGAAGAAATACGCGTCGAGCTGGAGGCAATGAGAAAGGATGGCGGCGGCTTCCTGAAACTCTGGCGCTGGTTCAGGAGGCCGCAAGTGGTGGTGCCGACCACCCTTCTGCTGGTCATGCTATGTTTCCTCGCCAGTCGCGCCCTGAATCGCACTGCCGAGATCCGCCGTGTCGAAACAGAATTGCTGCCCAAGATCAACCTGCTGATCGCCGAGGGCTCTAGCCAGTATTTCGCCGCCTATCGCCTGGCCGAGGAAGCGGAAAAAATCATTCCCGCCGATCCCAGGCTAGCGAAAATCTTCTCGACCATTTGCGTCCGCTCCTCCATCCGCACGGAACCCGAGGCCGCAAAGGTGTACCTGCAGGACTACAAGAACCCGGAAGGCGCTTGGGAATACGCGGGGCTTTCGCCGCTGGAACAGATCCGCCTGCCTATTGGATACATGCGGATGAGGATGGAAAAGGAAGGCCATGAAACCGTATGGGCCGCATCCACGACATTCGCGATGAACTTGAGCAAAATGTCACTTTTCGTTCCCTGCCAAATCGTGCGGCGCCTGGACAAAATCGGCAGCCTGCCGAGAGGGATGGCCAGGGTTCCGGGTCGAATGATCGACGGCATCGGCGAGATCGGTGATTATTTCATGGACCGCTTCGAAGTCAGCAATCGCCAGTTCAAGGAATTCATGGACCAGGGCGGTTACGGTAAAAAAGAATTCTGGCGGCAGGAGTTCATCCGCGGCAAGGAAAAAGTGCCTTGGCGGGATGCTTTGCGGTTATTCGTCGATCAAACCGGTCGGCCCGGGCCGGCGAGCTGGCAGGCCGGAGACTATCCCGAGGGCCAGGGCGATCATCCCGTTTCCGGGATCAGCTGGTACGAAGCCGCGGCCTACGCTGAATTCGCCGGGAAAAGCCTGGCCACGGGCGCCCACTGGGGCATCGCCAGAGGCACGGATTTGCTCATTGATTCCAAGTCTTTTTTTTCCTATTTCATTCCGCAAAGCAATTTCGCGGGAAAAGGCCCGGCGCCGGTGGGAGAGAACCCGGCGATCACCGCCTTCGGGCTCCATGACATGGGGGGCAATGTCCGCGAATGGTGCTGGAACGAAACAGCGAACGGCAGGCTCGTCCGGGGCGGCGCCTGGAACGATGCTCCCTACATGTTCGCCAACTGGAGCCAGCTTTCTCCCTTCGACCGCTCCCCGCAGAACGGCTTTCGCTGCGCCCTGTACCCCGATGCAGGCAAAACCCCCGCCGCGGCATTTCAAAGAGTCGCCATCGACGAATGGCCCGATTTTTACAAGCAGCGGCCTGCCTCCGACGAAGTATTCAAAATCTACAAGGAACAGTTCGCTTACGACAAAAGCGATCTCCAGGCCAGGCTGGAATGGAGGAAGGATGCGGCCAGGGACTGGATCCAGGAGAAGATCACATTCACCGCTGCCTACGAAAACGAGCGCCTGACGGCCTATCTTTTCCTGCCCCGGAACTGCTCTCCCCCCTATCAAACGATTATCTATTTCCCCGGATCCGTCTCGACCTGGCTCAGGTGCAGCGACGATCTCGAACGCGTATGGGATTTCATGTATTTTCCCGCCTGGCTGAAAAACGGCCTGGCGGTGCTGTTCCCCGTCTACAAGGGAACATTCGAGCGGGGTTCGGAAGCGTATGCTAAAATTTTCAGCGACGAAAATTCCCGTCAATATGCGGAATTTTTCATCAAAGTGGTCAAGGATTTCAAGAGAAGCGTCGATTATCTGGAAACGCGGCCCGACATCGACTGCACGAAGCTGGCCTTTGCCGGCGTGAGCTGGGGCGGAATGTATGGATCCATCATCCCCGCGGTGGAAGAGCGCCTGAAGGCCAGCCTCCTGATCTCCGGAGGCATGGAAGGAGTGGCCCGCCCCGAGGTCAACGAGATCAACTACATCACCCGGGTAAAGGTTCCCACCCTGATGCTGAACGGAAGGTACGACATGAGCTTCCCCTACGAGACAAGCGTCAAGCCGATGTTTGATCTTCTGGGCACTCCTATGAAGCAAAAAGATTTGAAGCTGTACGACACCGACCATATTGTACCGCGCATCGAGGTCATTAAGGAGACCCTGGCCTGGCTGGATAAATACCTGGGCCCGGTGAAAAGATGAGCAGGGGACAGAAATGATCGACAAGATGGTTTCTCATTATAAAATAACAGAAAAACTCGGCGAGGGCGGCATGGGTGTGGTGTACAAGGCCGAGGACACCCGGCTCGACCGCTCCGTGGCACTGAAGTTCCTCCCTCCGAATCTCACGACATCCCCCGATGAACTGGCCCGCTTCGAGCAGGAAGCGAAAGCCGTTTCTGCCCTCAACCATCCGAACATCGAAACCATTTACGATGTGGACGAGGCGGACGGACGGAAGTTCATCGTGCTCGAATACATCCCGGGCGGAACCCTGAAATCAAGGCTCAAACAGCTGAAATCCGAGGACAAGTCGTTTTCGATCAAGGAAGTCCTTGACTGCGCCCTGCAGATGGCGGAAGGATTGGCGCATGCCCATAAGCGTCAAATCATCCATCGGGATATCAAGACCGAAAACATCATGCTCACGGATGAAGGGAAGGTCAAGCTCACAGATTTCGGCCTGGCCAAGCTAAGAGGGACGGTTCACAAGACGAAAACCGGGAGTACACTGGGCACCCTGGCCTACATGTCGCCCGAACAGATCCGCGGCGAGGAGGTCGACCATCGATCCGACATTTTTTCATTCGGCGTTGTCCTGTACGAGATCTTGACATCCCATCTGCCCTTTCAGGGTGAGTATGAAGCGGCCCTGAGCTATTCCATCCTGAACGAGCATCCGCGGCCCGTCAGGGATGCGAGGCCCGATGCGCCGCAGGCCCTGGAAAAAATCATCAGCCGCTGCCTGGAGAAGGACAAAACCAGGCGTTTCCAGCATATGGAGGAGATAACAGCAGGTATCCGGGGTTTATTGCAGGAAATGCCGTCCGCATCCGCATCCAGGAAGAAAAACAAACTGCCTTTATGGATCGGAGCGGGCCTTGTCCTTTTGGCGCTCGCCATTCTGGCGTATTACTCTTTGTCTAAAAAAACATCGGATGAGCATGAAAAATCCATCGCCGTTCTCCCATTCGTGGACATGAGTCCCCAGCGTGACCAGGAATACTTCTGCGACGGCATGACGGAAGAGCTGATCAACCGGCTCAGCCGTGTCCAGTCGCTCAGGGTGCCTGCAAGAACCTCCGCCTTTGCCTTCAAGGGGAAGACGGAGGATATCCGGGACATCGGCGGCAAACTGAAGGTCCGGATGGTTCTCGAAGGGAGCGTACGGAAGGCGGGCAGTCAGCTGCGCGTCACCGCTCAACTCATCAATGTCGAAGACGGATATCACATCTGGTCGGAAACGTACAACCGCGAGCTGGAGGATGTGTTTTCGATACAGGACGGGATCGCTTCAGCAATCGTGAACAGTCTGAAAATCAAGCTGACACCGGAAGAAATCGAAAAGCTGTCGGAACGCCCCATCGACAATGTGAGAGCATACGAATGCTATCTCAAGGCCAGGCGTCTGATCATGCGGTTTGACGAGAAATCACTGGACAGCGCCCTGGTGTTCCTCCGCACAGCCCTGGACATCATGGGAGACAACGGCCAGCTCTATGCGGGAATGGCTTCTGTATACAGCCAATACGCCAATATCGGCATCCGGCAGGAGGATTATCTTGAAAAAGCGGAAGCATTTGCCAGGAAAGCCCTCTCCCTGCAGCCCAATCTGGCGATCGCCCTCAGTGAACTCGGATTTCTCTCCATATATCAACAATATCCCCGGAATCTGATTGAACAATTCCGATACCAACAACAGGCTTTGCAAGCCAATCCAAACGAGATACGAGAACTTTATTCGATAGCCATAAGCTATTCCCAAATCGGCAGGCCCGAGAAGGCACAAGTTTTTTTGGAAAGATCAGAACGCGTGGACCCGCTCAATCCGTATCTTTTTAATTATCGGGGATACTACTATCTGTATTCTTGCCGGTTCGAAGCGGCGCTGGAGCAACTCCGCCTATTCTATCAATCCGATTCATCGAGCCCGCTGGCCCAGAATTCTTACGCCACGATTCTGGTTTTGAACGGCAAACGCGATGAAGCCCTTGCCGCCATCGATAGAATGGGGAAATCGGACAGCACCAATGTGGTGATAGTATTTTCTTTGATGCTCCAATCTGCTCTCCTGAAGGATAAAGAGAGCACTATACAGCTGATCACCTCTGATTTTCGTAAAACCTGCTGGCGGGATTTTGAATGGTCCTACTGGGTGTCCGACATCCTGTCCCTCGCCGGAGCCATGGAGGAAGCGCTCGATTGGCTGGAGAATGCCATCAGCCGCGGTTTCATCAATTATCCTTACATGCAATGCGATCCGTTCCTGAATCCTATTCGAGGCGAGGAAAGCTTCAAAAAACTCATGGTCAAGGCAAAGTACGAGTGGGAACATTTCAAGGTGCCGGAATGATCGGGAAAACGGTATCCCATTACAAAATCCTCGAAAAGCTCGGCGAGGGCGGCATGGGTGTGGTGTACAAGGCCGAGGACCTCAAGCTCAAACGCTGTGTGGCGCTCAAGTTCCTGCCGCCTGAATTGACGCGCGACGAAGAGGCCAAGAAGCGGTTCATCCAGGAAGCGCAGGCGGCATCTTCCCTGGATCATCCGAATATCTGCACCATCCACGAAATCGCCGAAACGAACGACGGCCGGATGTTCATGGTCATGCCGTGCTATGAGGGCGAGACGCTGAAGGAGAGAATCTCACATGTAGGGGCGAACGGGGGTTCGCCCCTACGGATTGATGAATGCCTCGACATCGCCATCCAAATTGCGCAAGGCCTTGCCAAGGCTCATGAAAAGGGCATCGTCCACCGCGACATCAAGCCTGCCAATGTCTTCGTCACTGCGGACGGAACGGTGAAGGTCCTGG
Source organism: bacterium (assembly GCA_016931355.1). GTDB lineage: Bacteria > Zhuqueibacterota > QNDG01 > QNDG01 > JABMRT01 > JAFGEX01. Next base: position 2,623 of record JAFGEX010000404.1, on the reverse strand, counting down.
ATTTCGGATTGTCGAAGCTCCCGGACCGTACCCTGCGGACAAAGGCGGGCACAATGCTGGGTACCGCCGCCTACATGTCGCCTGAACAGGCCTCGGGGAAAGACGTGGATCGCCGCAGCGACATCTGGGCGATCGGTGTGATACTCTACGAAATGATCACCGGTGTGAGGCCGTTCACCGGTGAATACGAGCAGGCCGTGATCTATTCGATCCTCAACGACACGCCGGAGCCGGTCACCGCACGCCGAAGCCAGGTGCCGGTGGATCTCGAGCGAATAGTCGATCAGGCGCTGGCGAAAAATCCCTCCGAGCGGTATCAGTATGTCGACGAGATGCTGACGGACTTGAGGTCAATCGCTTCAAAGACGCCGGGCGGGGTAATGACTCCCAAAACCGCCATCCGTAAAAAAGGAAGGGCTTACCGTCTCGGAGCCATGGCCATCCTAGCGGCCGGCGTCATCGCCTGTATCCTTTACCTCCTTCGATCGGTCCCTTTTTCAAAAAAGCCCGATATGGATACGCGTAAAATGATCGTCGTTCTCCCCTTCGAAAACCTTGGTTCGGCGGAAGATGAATATTTTGCCAACGGCACCACGGATGCGATCACTGCGCGGTTGGCCGTCATCAGCGGCCTCGGTGTGATTTCACGTCAGAGCGCCATGCAGTACAAAAAAACGACGAAATCGGTCCGGCAGATCGGCAGCGAGCTGGGTGTGCACTATCTCCTCGAAGGCACCGTGCAGCGTGAAAGACCCGGGGATCCGGCCAGCCGGGTTCGTGTCATCCCGCAGCTCATCCGCGTGGCGGACGATACGCATGTCTGGGCCGGCACCTACGACGAGAACATGAACGAAGTGTTCCGTGTCCAGTCGGATATCGCCGAGCGGGTGGCGACCCAGCTGGACATTGCGCTGCTGGAATCCGAACGCCGCGCCGTTGAAAAGCGCCCCACCGAAAACCTGGCGGCCTATGAATACTATCTGCGGGGCATGGACTATGCCAACAGCGTGGTCGTTTCGGAGGTTGAAAAGGCCGTTGATTTACTTGAAAAAGCCGTCTCGCTGGATCCTCAATTCGCCGAGGCGTGGGCCCATCTGGCCATCGCTCATCGCGATCTCTACTGGGCATTCGACCGTCCCGGAGAACTCGTTTTCCTCAAAAAGGCGGCGGAACGGGCACAGCAGCTCGCGCCCGACCTGCCCGAAACCCATCTCGCCCTCGGCCATGTCGCATACTCAGAGCGCGCGTTTGACAGGGCGCTCGGACAGTTCGAAAAGGCGGATCGGATGCAGCCCTCAGGTGAAACGGCGAAGGCGATCGGTTTCACATTAAGGCGTCTGGGGAGATGGCAGGACGCATTGAATTACGCCGAAAAGGCACGCACGCTTTTACCTCGTTCATATTTTATTTATTCGGATTTGCTCGGCGGCACAAGGCAGGGATTGCGTATGTATGATCAGGCGCAGCAGGACGCAGATCAAGCCATCAGATTGTCGCCCGGAACGGCCGATGGACATGTCACAAAACTCCAGGTCCTGCTGGCAAAAGGTGATTTGAACGCTGCACAGGAGGCAATGCTCGAGATGTCGCGCCAAATCGATATGGCCCGAGCAGCGGAATATGCCCTGCCGCAGGGAATGGTGGTATGGTGTGCCGGCAGTTTTTTACGGCTTTTACCGGAGACGTTTACCATGGCATTCAATGCCTTTGAGGCGGGATCCCTGGACCGGTATCGTGGCATCCAACCTGCGATGGTCGCGACCGCCCACTTTGCCCGGGCATTGATATTTGAGGCGACCGGGGAACGCGCATGGGCCATAAGCCGTTACGATTCAGCGAGGATCCATTTCGAGAGTCTTATCCGGTCGAATCCGCAGTCGGCCTATGTCCCTGTCTATCAGAGTGATCTGGGATTGACCTATGCCGGGCTCGATCACTGTGAAGAGGCCATGCGGATGGGGGAAGAGGCGGTCAGGATGATGCCGATATCCAGGGACGCTGTTGTCGGTCCTGCGCTGATTGGAAACCTTGCGGAGATCTATGTCAGGTGCGGAAAATACGAGGAGGCGATCGATCAGCTGGAAACATGGTTATCAGTGCCTTCAGCCGTATCAATTCCTCTCCTGCGTATCGATCCGGTGTGGGGCCCGTTGCGGGACAATCCAAGGTTTCGCAAGCTGGCGGGAGGGATATAACGGAAGTTGATCTTCACATTCTCCACCACTCACTCCAGCAAAATCACTTTCCCCGACGCAATCTGCATCCCCTGGCCGGTCCGGGCGCGCAGGCGGTAGAGGTACACCCCGCTCGGCACTGGGGCGCCTTTTAAATCCAGCCCGTCCCAGGAGACCTGCTGAATCCCCGCACCCTGTTTTTCCGCCACAAGCGTGCGAACCGCCTGTCCCTTCATGTTGAACAATACCAGGGATACTTCCGCGCCTGCGGGAAGATCATACCGGATGAATGTCCGGGAATTGAAGGGATTGGGATAGCTCCCGACAGAAAGGGATCCGGGCATCAGAGAGGATGCGGACCGCCGTTCTTCAACACCTGACACGGATACGTCTATTACCCTCACCTCGTCCATCAGGACAATCAGGCCCGCTTCCCCGGAATTCCCGAT
>JAFGEX010000403.1 GCA_016931355.1 bacterium | reverse complement strand
GGTGTGGAAGATCGGACGGCTGTGCCCGCGGCTGCTGTTTGCGGACTTTGCCTGACCGTATTAACGGCCGGTGCGGATCCGGTAGAGCGCGTTGCCGCAGATGCGGCACTGACCGGTTCAACCCTGTCCCCGATGCGTATGGATGCGGTCCCTGTTTTCTGTGTGATGCTGATACGCGACCGGCTGTATTGCACCTGCACAGCCTCTCCCCGTGCGATCTCCGTCTGCTGGCCCGCGGTACGCCTCAGAATCCGGAACTGATCCCCTGCTGAGACGCCGGCATGCGACCCTGCACTGATGGTGGCATGTCCCTCCTCAACACCGATGACATCGATCACCCGGGTGGTTTGGCTGTAGAGAGCGCAGGCCAGAGTCAAAAATCCGGCTCCGGTCAACGCGCGGATGAACGGACGGACCCCGCCAGGAATTCCTGGGATCTGTGTGGTTTTTTTCATGGAACCCTCCGATCTTTGGAGCAATGCGCCAGCCCAAATCCCACCCCGTTCCCCTGTGACAGCGGACACCGGTCAAAGCCTTTATTCTCCCGCCAGCCGAAGAATGACCCGCCGGCTGACGGTTTTTTCCCAAATGCGATGGATCAGCCGGGCCGTCATGCCTCCGATCAAGGATCAGAACCTTCCAGGCATGAATGGGGTCGGTGAAATCGCCGCCGTCTGATACGCCGCCGACATCCGAGTTGACATCAGGGGCTTGAAAGAGTCTCTCTCCCCTGTTACACCAGGCAGATCTCAATGTCAACTTCCGTGCTGCCTCATCTGCAAGCGCTCACAAAATCTCAACGAATCCCAAGCACCAGCCCGCCTGAGGAAGACAGCGCCGGTCTATCATTGAAAGGTAAATAATTTTCAGGATAAAATCAATGATAATAAGGGATGCCGAAAACAGCCAGCACCTTGCCGAAATAAAACCTGTGAAAGTCTCTGTTCGGATACTCGTCCTGTATGCCCTCATCCAGAAAACGGGCGGGCCGGAAATCGTCAGAGTAGATTTTTCTGCATTCGATGACCCATTCGGCCTGTTCAAAGGCTGGTGCGGTGACACAGCTCGCAGGCTGCGGCGTCAAACCGGAGATCCCGATTTTATCTCCATGCCGGCCGGACCGGGTTCCCAGGATTTGGAGGGCTTTCCGGTATTCCGGGGGGAATGCACACAACGTAAAATCGTCATGCCCCTCCATGAATTCATAGGTAAAACGGACGGGACGCACGACGACCTGAACAAAAGGCATGTTCCACATCCTGCCGATGCTCCCCCACGCCACGGTCATGGCGTTGTACCGTCCGCTTGAAAAATCCCCTGCGCTCAACACCATCCCCTTTTCCCAAAGGTCGAACGGCGGCACCCTGAACTGTTCGAGCGGTATATTTTGCCTCTTCATTTCCGGACTCCCTTGAAGACGAAAATCAGCCGGTCACTTGAGAATGGATTTCAAGAGAAGCGAATGGACGGATCCCTCCTCCAGAAGGAGGCGGTACATCCGGCTTCCGACAGCGACTGTGACGGTTCTCTCCGTGAAACTGGGATTGGCCAGGATGACGACCAGGGATTCGTCCGGATTTCGGAACGCCAGCACATCGGCATCCTCGCCGGAGGTGCCGATCCGATGCGCGCCCGGATCAATGCAGCTGCTGAAATGCTTCAATACATAATACTCAAAATGATAAATCACCTCGGCCGTATGGCGGTTGATCCCGATCAGGGAATTCTGAGACCATCCCCATGTGCTGAGTCCCGTGTGGTCGAGAACCATGTTCCAGTAGAGGTAGGCGTTGGCGCCTCCCTCCAGGTAGGTTTTGATCAGCGCAAAAGTATGGAAGGCGGCTTTGGGGTCATTGGAACCGTCCCCGCACTCTGACTCGGTCTGCATGAGTTGCAGTCCCGGATGCCGCCTGTGGGTCTCCGCGATGGCGTGCTTGCCGTCCCATTGATAGCCCACTCCGGACAGAGCGGAGGCTGCGGATGAGTCTGCGAGCACGACGCCTGCGTACCTGCGGTAATCGCCGTGATTGATGGTCCCCAGCCAGATCTCCGCGTCCAGCCGGTCCTTCCGGAAACGGGGCGCAAGATAATCCCGGATGAAATCCCGAAGTTCTTCGCCGGACCAGAGGCAGGAGGGGAAAACCTGGCAGGCATGGGGCTCGTTCTGCACATGCACGGCATAGACGGGAATGCCCTCGCGTCTGTAATACTGAACGGTCAAGGAGAGATAATGCGCATAGGCGGACAGAATTTCGGGTTTCCAGATGAGCCGGGAAGGGTTCTCCTGTCCCTGGCAGGCATAGTGGTTGTTCTCCTTCATCCAGGCGGGCGGGCTCCAGGGCGATCCCCAGAGGCGCATGTCGGGATTGACGGCCAGCGCAGCCTTGATGAAAGGGATGAGATACAACCGGTCGCGCCGGATACTGAAGTTTCTCATGGCCAGATCGCCGGGATGATCGTTCAGGGAATACCAGTCCATGGCGTAGTCGCTGGCGCCGATCGGCATTCTGCAGAGGTTGAAACGGCATCCGTCCTGTGAATCGAAGAGGCTGCTGATAACAGCCGTTCTATCCTTCTCACGCAGTATCGAAAGGGCGTCCCACCCTCTTTCATTAAAACAGCCGCCGAACCCGTGTATGACCTGGCGCAACGAATCCGGATGGATCCGAACGACACGGTGAAGGGTTCCGTCAGAAGGCAGAGGGGGCGGCGCCGGGCGACGGACCCAGTTGCTTTTTCCGTTGGAGCTGATCCATTGGTCCCCGCCGTTTGTCGCGGCGTTTGCGGGAAGACCGTGCCAAGCGATGAAGAGCGGAAGGACCAGAAATTTCAAAGTGCGGTTGAATCGCATCGATCACTCCGTTGAGTCAAAGGATTGCGGAATCTTCTCGATGTCAAGCCTGAAACGGATCATTTTTTCAAATACGGACATGCGCACAGCCTGACGCGCATCGCAACGGATGGATCTGCGTTCCGTTTCGTCCAGGATGACCTCCACCATGGCGCCGTTGGAGGGATACACAGAAGCGGCGCAGAACTGATAGGGAACAAGTTCCGCAAATCCGCTGCTGTGGCTGGGATCCACGACCACCGGGAGGATGGTGCGGTTCCGGATGGCCAAAATGACGTCCAAATCGATGTGACTGCGGTTGTAATCGCCGTGAGTCGTCGATTTCACGCCGCGTTCACAGAGCACGACATCTTTGTTCCCCTGAAGGGCGATATATTCAGCCGCGGACAGCCATTCCTCCAGCTCCGCGGATATGCCCCGTTTGTAGAGTATCGGTTTGCCGGACTGGCCGGCCGCTTCCAGCAGGTTGAAATTCTGAAAATTCCGTGTTCCGATTTGTATCATATCCGCTTTTCTACCGATGGATTCGATCTGATCGACAGCCATGGCTTCCGTGACGACGGGAAATCCGAACCGGTCGCGTATCCGTTCGATGATGTCGAGTCCTTCGCTTCCGAGGCCGCGGAAATCCCAGGGCCGCGTCCTGGGTTTATAGGCACCCCCCCGCAGCATGAGCCGGTCCCGGATTCCGTAGCGGTCCGCCAGAATGGAGAGCTGCCCTGAAATCCCTTCCATCTGCTCCCGGCTTTCGATCGCGCAGGGGCCCGCGATGAAAACGAAGTTGCCGTCGCAAAAACGCCGGATCTTTCCGTCAGGCCCGGGCACATTCACGGACCTCCGTTCCCGCACGACCTTCTGATGATTGTCGCCCACCACCCTGCGTGATATCGTCTTGTAGGGGGAGGATATCCTCCAGGTCCTCACCACGCCCGGCAGCGTCTCGATGTATTGGGCGTCCAGTTGGGTGGCATCCCCTTCCACGGCGATGACGGTATAAAGATCGCCGAGCAGGACGTCCGGTCTGCAGTCTCTGGATTTCACCATCTCCTGAATCTGGACGACGGTCTCGTCAAAACCTTTTTCGATTTCAATAATCATGCATTCGTTTCCAGATCAAGACTTCTAAGATCCAACAGCACAGGCCTTGCCATGGAGTACCCTTCCCGGCGTTACAAAAACCGAATCGGCATGGGCTTCCCGAGAGAAAGAGAAAAAGGAACCCCTGACCGTGATGACGGCGCGGCAGGGGTACGGCAGGGAATGACCTCGCGACAATCGCCGAACGATTGAAGCTCCCCGGCAGCGCGCTGCCTGGGAATCTTCGATCTGTAAAGGAAAAGACATTTCGATTCTCTCGCTTTCCCCGCGGCAAGCCTAAAGGGTAAGCGCGCGCTGTCAGATCCAAATCAGGATGCAATCCCAATGGGAGACATCCGAATCTCAAAGGAGCGTGAAGATCCATCGGAAAGCCGGATCGAACGCCTGTTTGGATCCGGATGCATCCCGGCCCGGAGGACGACACGACAAGACGGGACGCTTCCCGATGCCGGAAATGACGCGGTTTAAACCCGCCCGGCCCTCAGCGAATCCATTCTCAGGCATTAGAAGTTTCATTCAAAGGCCGGACCGGGGGCCGATGTGTATTCCGAATGAGCGTCTCCCCTTCCGGCAAATTTCCGTCCGGTTTATTCGGCCGTTTCTGCTTTTAATTCTTTTGCTGAAAGAATGAGAACCGGTTTCACCGGAACGTCGTCCATGGGATTTTTTATTTTTTGACCCTGGTAGAGGACGGTCAGTTCCTTCTGGCCGGTTTTAACTGCAGCGATCTTGTCAACGACATCCATTCCCTTGACGACTTTGCCAAACACGGCGTAGCCGAAACCGGCCTGGGATTTGTCCCGGTGATCGAGGCTCGGATTGTCCTTGTGATTGATGAAAAACTGGGATGTGGCGCTGTTGATCACATTGGTCCTGGCCCAGCAGAGAGTTCCCCGGAGATTTTTGAGACCGTTGCCGGCTTCATTGACGATCGGATCGCGGGTCTTCTTCTGTTCCCCGTTCCCGTCGAATCCGCCTCCCTGTATCATGAATCCAGGAATGACGCGATGGAAGAGGGTGTTGTCATAGAATCCGCTCCGCACATAAGTCAGAAAATTTTCCGTACCAATGGGCGCCTTGTCCGGAGCCAGCTCCAGTTCGATGTCGCCGAGGGTGGTCTTGAATAAAACCCTCGGACGACTCTGTGCCTGCAGGTTCATGACTGAACCTATCGCGAGGAAAAAAAGACATGCCGGTAGAACGGATCGGATCATTTCAACCTCCTGTTGTTGAAGCACCCCGGCTGCGGGCTGCCGGGAAATCTTCGATGAGAATGGAACGGGACATCTGGATTCGCTCGCCTGCCCCGGGAAATGCGCCCTCAGTCAGTTTGTCGCTCCCCGGCAGTGAGCTGCCGGGGAATCATCGATCTGTCCAGATCAGGATATTGGGATTCTCTTGCTTACCCCGTGGAAAGCCGAAGGGGAATACGCTCGCTGATCGATTCAAGGGGAGCGGCCGTATCGGTCGAATCCCGCTTTGAGTTTGGCATAGGTCTGTTCCAACGCTTCGGACAGGACTTTCGCATGACCCAAAATGGGCATGAAATTCGTGTCCCCGTCCCAGCGCGGCACCACGTGAAAATGGAGATGCCCCACTATCCCCGCACCTGCCACGCGTCCCACATTCATGCCGATGTTGAATCCATGGGGTTTCATGACGTGGCGGAGCACTTCTTGGGAAAGCACAATCAGCCGGAAAATCTCGGAGCATTCCCGTTCCTGAAGCATCGCCAGTTCGGAGGTATGCCGGAACGGGACGATCATGAGATGCCCGTTGTTGTAGGGGAAGCGGTTCAGAATGACGAACGCGGTGCCGGCCCTGTAAACGATCAGGTTCTCGCTGTCCCGGGACTGAGACGGCTTTTCGCAAAAAATGCACCCCGCCGGCTCGTCGCATTTTTCGATGTATTCCATGCGCCACGGCGCCCAGAGCGTTCCCATTCTTTTCAGTGGTTCACCCCGCCTGGCCATTACGCCTGAACCTCGGATTTTGATTTCTTGTATTCCTCGATGATCCGCATCTCCTGGTCTTTGGGCACGGGCTCGTAATGGGAGAAGGTGCGGGCGTACAGGCCCCGGCCGGATGTGATGGACCGGAGGGTGGTCGCGTACTGGTCCAGTTCCGCGAGTGGAACCTTGGCCTTGATGATCTGCATTCTTCCGGTTGAATCCATTCCCATGATCTTTCCCCGCCGGCCGGAGAGATCGCCCATGACATCCCCCATGCTGTCTTCAGGTATTTTGATCTCCACGTCGTAAATGGGTTCCAGCAGAATAGGCCTGGCCTTGAGCACGCATTCCTTGAATACTTCGCGTCCTGCAACCTGAAACGCGATGTCTTTCGAATCCACGGGATGCTCCTTCCCGTCATAAACGATGGCCTTGACGTCCACCACGCGATAACCGGCCAGCGGTCCGGATTCGAGCACCTGGTGCACGCCCTTCTCGATGGAGGGGATGAAGGGCCCGGAGATCGCGCCGCCTTTGACGATATTCTCGAATTCGAATCCTCCGCCGGTGGGCAGGGGCTCCACGCGCATCCACACTTCTGCGAATTGCCCGGCGCCGCCCGTCTGCTTCTTGTGCCGGTACTTCTCGTCCGATTTTCCCGTGATGGTCTCCCGGTAGGGGATTTTCGGCCTCTCCTCAGTCACTTCGACTCCGAATTTCTGCCTGAGCCGGTTGAGGATGACCCGGAGATGGAGATCTCCCTGGCCGGACAATATCGTCTGGTGGAGCTCCGGATCCACCACGACCTTGAAACTGGGATCCTCCTCATGCAGGACATGCAGTCCGTGGGAGATCTTGTCTTCATCCCCCCGGCTCTTGGGTTTCACAGCAATGGAGAAAACCGGCTCCGGATAATGAACGGGAGGGAGGATAAAGGGAGCCTTTTTGTCGCAGAGCGTATTGCCGGTAGCCGTATATTTTAATTTGACCAGCGCGCCGATGTCTCCGGCCTTCAACTGGCCGATCTCATGCCGGGTTTTTCCATTGAGCAGATAGATCTGTCCGACTTTCTCGTTCTGCTTCGCCGTACTGTTCAATGCTTCTTCGCCGGATTTCAAAATGCCGGAATAGACACGGATCAGGGAAAGCTCGCCGACATGGGCTTCAGATATGGTTTTAAACACATAACAGCTGAGCGGATCGGTTTCGGATATCTTCCTTTCCGCGGCCGTTTTTCCGTCCGGGCCGAACCCCTGCACCTTGATAAAATCATCCGGCGCCGGTCCGTAGGATCCGACGAAATCCATCAGCTCCGCGCTTCCGATGTTCCGCTCCGCCGAACCGCAGAGGACCGGATACAGTTTTCCGGCGAGGATCCCTTTCCGCAATCCGGCCTGCACCTGTTCATCCGTCAGGTCCCCGGCTTCGAAAAACTGATTCAGAAGATCATCATCGCTCTCGGCCGCGGCTTCAACGATTTTCTGGCGCATCTGCTGCGCCTTCCCGGCGAGATCCGCCGGGAGATCCGAAACCTGCGCCCTACCCTTGGAATCCGGCTCGAAAGTGAGCAGCTTCATCTTCAAGAGATCGACGATGCGGTTGAATCCTTCGCCGTGATTGGCCGGGAATTGAAAGGCCACCACGCCGTTTCCGAACCGGTCCCTCGTCATTTGTAAGACCTTGTCAAAATCCGAATGCTCGTTGTCCATCCGGTTGACGAAAAACAGACGCGGCGTACCGTATCCGTCCGCGAATTCCAGCACCTGGTCCGTCCCCACCTCGAGGCCTTCAACGCCGTTCAGCACGACAACCGCGGCATCGACCACGCGGAAGGACCCTTTGGCGCCTCCCAAAAAGTCCGAATATCCGGGCATGTCCAGAATGTTGATCTTCCATTCCTTCCACTCGCCGTGCAGAAGGGACGTTTCAATGGACACCTTCCGCTCGATTTCATCCGGATGATAATCGGATACGGTCGTTCCTTCCGCGATCTTCCCGAGCCGCGTGGTGGCGCCCATGGTGTATAGCAAAGCTTCCGACAGTGTTGTCTTGCCGGCGCCGCCGTGGCCCACCAGACCGATGTTTCGAATTCTGTCTATGGAATACTCCTTCACGAACACCCTCCTTTTATATTCCGTTTGATAGTGGTATTTTCATGAAGTCGGCCGTCATTTTCCGGACGTCCCCCCTGAGCAGTTTGCCGGTCGGCCCCTTGGGAAGCGACGCGGCGAAAAAGACGGATTTAGGGCATTTATAGGCTGCCATCCGTTCCTTGGTGTAGGCGATGATTTCCTCCTGAGTCGCGCTCATACCCTCCTTCAGCACGATGCAGGCATAAATTTCCTCGCCCATGATGGGATCCGGCAGGCCGACGACCACGGCATCCTGCACGGCCGGATGAGCGGAAATGAATTTCTCCACTTCCTTCGGGTAAATGCTGAAGCCGCTCTTGACGATGATGTTTTTCTTCCGGACGACGATGAATCCGTAACCGCTTTCATCAAGCCGGGCCATGTCCCCCGTATGCAGCCAGCCGTTTCTGACCGCTTCCTTGGTGGCCTCGGGCCTGTTGAGATAGCCTTTCATCACGGTGGGCCCCTGGACCACGATTTCGCCGACCTGGCCGGGCCGGACTTCGTGGCCGGAATCGTTGATGATTTTGAGTTCGATGCCCTTCAGCGGCAGGCCGATGGAACCCGGCCTTCTGTCCCGGTTGGGGCTGTTGATGGATACCAGGGGGGATGCCTCCGTGAGTCCGTAGGATTCAAGAATAGGCACATGAAACCTGTTCTCAAAGGTCTCCATGATCTCCTCTTTGACGGCATCGCCGAACGAAACGCAAGCCTTGAGGCTCGCCAAATCGGACGGATCCGCATCCGCCTGCTTGAGCAGTTCACGGTACATGGACGGCGAACCGATGAAATAGGTCGGTTTTTGGGACCGGATCAGGGGAAACAGGGACCCGGTCTGAAATTTTGAAACAAGAATCAGGCGGCAGCCGTGGGCCAGAAAGGCCTGCATGACGATGTTCAGGCCGAGCGGCAGATACAGGGGGATCACGCCGACCACGCTGTCTGAGTGCGACAACTTGAGGACTTCCGCGACGGCTTCCAGGTCGGCCAGGACATTCGCATGCGTCAGTTCCGCGCCTTTGGGGCTGCCTGTCGTGCCGGACGTATAGACGATGAGGGCGGTGTCGTCTCCGGAAACATCCGATGTTTCGGAAAGCGGGGGATTCCCCTCGATCAGATCCGTCAAACGGTGCTCTCCGGCCACCGCATGTTCACCCAGAACGACGAACTGCCTGCAGCATTCCAGCCGGTAAGCCGCTCTCTGCACAACGGACCGGAATCCTTCCCAGAAGATGATTCCCTTGACCTCCGCATCCTCCAGCTGATGCCGGATCTCCTCGGATTTCTCGAAAATGGACAAGGGAACGACCTGAATGCCCAGTTTCACAAGTGCATAGTAGGTGATCGGGAAATGGGGGACATTGGGGAGCATCACCGCGACCCGGTTTCCCCTCTGCAGGTGCAGTTTCAGAAGACCCGAAGCCAGACGGTCAGCGGATTCCTTGAGATCCCTGAAGGGAATGCTGTGCTGGCCGAAAACAACCGCTGTCTGATCGGAATACCTTCCCGCCGCTTTTTCAAATGCTTCATAAAGGTTATGCACAGTCCCCCCTTGAACAGGCTGTCATCATTTCCTCTGCATGATAAGAGCTGCGGACATAGGGGCCTGCCTGCACCATCGGAATCCCGGTGGACAGGGCTGCCTGTCTGTAGAATTCAAAGAGCGCAGGAGATACGAACCGTTCAGGTTCCGGACTGGTCCGGCGCGGAGGCAAATACTGGCCCAGTGTCAATGCATCGCAGGGTATCCCGGACAGAAGACCGAACAGATCCATCAATTCGCCCTCCGTCTCCCCCAGTCCGAGCATCAGCCCGGTTTTCAATCGAATGTCAGGCCGGTGTTTTTTGGACCGCTGCAGCAGGCGGACCGATCTTTCGAAGTCAGCCCCGGAACGCATCCTGGTATAGAGCCTCGGCACCGTCTCCAGATTATGGCCCAGGATGTCGGGGTTGCCGTCCAGAACCTGAAGCAGGGCCTGTTCCAGGCCCAGGAAATCCGGAACCAGCAATTCAATTGTGACCCCGGGTGAAGCATCCCGGATGGCCCGGGCCGTGCGGACGAATTGCCGGGACCCGCCGTCCGGCAGGTCGTCCCGGGTGACTGATGTGACAACCGCATGGGTGAGCCCGAGCCTCCGGACTGCCTCCGCGACGCGTTCCGGCTCTCCGGGATCGAGCGGAAGCGGATTCCCCTTGGAAACGCCGCAGAAAGCGCAATTCCGCGTGCATCGGTCGCCCAGAATCATGAAGGTGGCCGTGGACCTTCCGAAACATTCACAGATATTGGGGCAGCCTGCCG